>JBDSFL010000397.1:0-3835 GCA_039919545.1 Thermoanaerobaculia bacterium
AGGAGTGGGAACGGGCCCAGGCCACCTTCACCGACCCGTCGGCGGCGGGCGTCGCCGTGGCCCTGCTGCTCGCTCCGCTGCTGGCGTGCGCGGTGTCCAGCCCTCCGGTGGTGCGCCTCCTCGCCGGAGTCTCCGTGGGGCTGCTGCTGCTGATCCTCGCGGACGCCGGCTCACGTGCGGGGCTGGTGGGCTGCTTCATGGCGGGCGGATTCTTCGTGCTCTGGAGCGTCACGCGGCTGGCGGTGGAGGCGCGCCATGGCGGCTCGCATCGCGTCGCCTCCACGGTGATGACGGTGGCCCTGGTGTCGGCCATCGCCTTCGGCATCGCGCTCTCGTCGCCGGGGCGGGGCTCGGTGCGCTCGGTGCTGGCCACGCGCCTGATGGCCATGTTCCGCGCGCAGCCCACGCCCGCCGAGACGCGCGGCGAGCGGGGGCTCCTGTACGAAGGCGCCCTCGCGCTCTTCCGCGAGCATCCGGTCGTGGGCATCGGTCTCGGCGGCTTTCGCACCGAGTTCCCCAACGTGGCGGCCGAGGTGCTGCGGCGTCCGGCGAAATCCACCGACCATCCGCCGTCGCTCTATCTCGGCACCCTCGTCGAATCGGGGCTCGCGGGGGCCGCGCTGCTGCTGCTGGTCCTGCTCGGGACGGTGCGCGGCTTCGGGAGCGCGCTCGTGTTCCGCGGGGAGAAGCTCGAGGATTCGCTGCGCACGGCGGGCGCGGCCTCGGCCGTGCTGGCGCTGCTGGTGGTCTTCCTCTTCGGCTCGCATGTGGTTTATCCCGAGATCGCGGCGCTGGCCGGAATCCTCACCGCGCGGCTCCCTCTTTCGCCCGATGGGCGGACGAGCCGGATGCTGGGCGCATTGATGCCCGTTCTCCTGGCGGGAGCCCTCGTGCTGCTGCTCGGCGGGATCGTGGCGCGAGCCTACGAGACGCGCCTTCCCGAGGTGGCCTTCGCGCGCGCCGAGACCGCCGGTGTCTACGAGCCGGAGTCCGAGGTGGCCGGGCGAAGGTTTCGCTGGACGAGCTCGGCGGCGGCCTGGCGCATCGGTGGAGCGAAGGGGAATGGGCCCGGCGTCCGTCCCGCGAGCTTCCCGCCCTCGCGCCTCTCCCTTCCTGTCCGGAACGCGCGCCCCGACGCCAGGCCCGTGTCGCTTTCGATCTACTGGAACGACACGCTGCGCGGCCGTGTGCTGCTGCCGGCCGGGGGCTGGCGCGAGCTGACGCTTCCCATCGACCATCCGGGTGTCCTGCGGATCCATCTCTCCACGGTGTTCCGTCCCCCGTTCGATGCGCGGCAGCTCGGCATCGAGGTCGGACCGGAACCGGTGATCTCCGTTCGCCCCACGGGATGAGCGAGATCCGGTTCCATTCCGGCGATCCGCGGCGCCGCACGCGTTCGGCGCAGATCGATGCGCGCACGGGCCTCGCGCTCGCGCTCGTCATCGTCGCGGCGGGTCTCATGACGGTGCTGGGCCTCGCGGTCGCCCCGGGGTTCATCTCGGATCTCGTCTGGTCCGCCGATCGCGGAGCGCTGCGGCAGAGGACCGAGCGTGGGGCGCAGGCCTACGCCTCGGTCACGCGCCAGGTGAGGCGGCTCGAGGTGCGCGTGGCCGCCGACGAGCTGTTCCTGGCGCGCGTCGCCACGCTCGTGGCACTGCCGCTCTCGCCCGGGTTCCCCGCCGATCCGCCTGCTGATTCACGGGCCGCGGGTGATGATCTCGAGACATCGGTTCAGGACCTCGCGCGGCGCATCCTCCGCTTCGAGGCGTTTCGCCGCCGGCTCGCCAAGCTCGAGCCGCTCGATTCGCTCGAGCTCTCGGAGGTCCCGTCGCACTCTCCCATCGAGACGACCTCGGCAGTTCCGATCGCGCGCTACGGGCCGCGTGTGTCGCCCCTCACGCATCGCTCCGAGACCTTCACCGGGCTCGGGCTCGCGTGTGCCGAGGGGACCACGGTGAGCGCGCCGGCCGGAGGCGTGGTGCTGTTCGCGGGAAGCGCGCCGGCGCGGGCGGGAGCGAGCTGGCGCGCGCTCGGTACGGTGGTGGTCGTCGAGCACGGCGGGCAGTTCCGAACGCTGTACGGGCATCTCGGGCGGGTGCTGGTGCGGGCCCGCCAGATCGTGCGCCGCGGCACTCCGCTCGCACAGGTGGGGCGCTCGGGCTGGACGGCGAGCCCTCAGCTGCAATACGAGATCAGGCGCCTGGTGTCGGGCCATTTCGTGCCCGTCGACCCGCGGCTCTACATCCTGGATACCGACTGGATCACCGCGGCCGAGGTGAGAGCTCCCCCGCCGGTGGTTCATGACGAGCTCTCGGAGCTTCACCCCTGAATTCTCAGACGAGGCGGGCGAGGGATTCCAGGATTCGCTCCGACTCGAGCGCGTCGTTGCCGACGTGGGGCGAGAAGCGGACGAGGCCTTCGCGCGCGGAGATGACGATGGACTCCTCCGCGAGCCGCTTCGCGAAGAACCACGCGTTCTTGCCGGCGGGAGGATGCGCCGCGAGGATTCCGGTCGGCTGGGTTCCCTCGAACCGCACGGGCGTGAAGCCGAGGCCCGGAAGCCCGGCCCGAAGCGGAGCGAGCGTCTGGGTGATCCTCTGCGTGATCGTGGGCAGGCCGATCTCGAGCAGCAGGCGCAGCGACTCGGCGAGCGCGTAGACGCCGGGCGTGGGGAGCGCGCCAACCTCGAAGCGTGTGGCATCGGTGACGTAGCGGGGCGTTTCGGGAACGCTGTAATCGAGCGGGTGTCCGCGCACGAGGTTCGTCCAGCCGGACGGCGGGGTGAGCCGTTCCCGAAGCGCAGGCGTCGTGAAGAGGATGCCGCAGCCTTCCGGACCCAGCATCCACTTGTGACCGTCGGCCGAGAGGAAGTCGACGCAGGAGCCCGCCACGTCGATGGGGATCACGCCGACGGCCTGGATGGCGTCCAGCCCGAAGAGAATCCCGCGACTGCGACAGAACGCGCCGAGCGACTTCACCGGGGCGGGAAAGCCGGTGTGAAACGCGACGGCCGAGAGCGCGACGAGGCGGGTGCGCGCGTCGCAGGCCGCGATCACCTCGTCGGCCGTGTACGCGCCGTCCCGCGTGGGAATGCGGCGCACCACGACGCCGCGCGATTCCAGGCCGAGCCAGGGGCTGAGGTTCGCCGGGAACTCGGTGGCTGTGGTGACGACGACGTCTCCCGGTCTCCAGTCGAGCCCGGAGGCCACCAGGTTCAGGCCCCACGTGGTGTTGGGGACGATGGCGATCGACGGCGCGCCGCCCACCGACGCGTCCGCGCCGATGAGGAGCGACGCGAGCCGCCGCACCTCGTCCGCCTCGTTCTTCCAGGCTTGATAGTCGAGCCCTCCGCGCAGAGAGAGCCTCTCGGCGTAGGCCGACAGAGCGCGCGCGCTGCGGTGAGGCAGCGGACAGACCGCCGCGTGATTGAACTGCACGGCCACGCGGCGGGACGGGAACTCGCGGTCGAGGGATTCGGCGTCGAAGGCGAAGCGCATGAACGGGGCCTGGTCAGTACGCGCGCTGTGCGGCCACGAACCCCTCGAAGTTCCGCGTCACCTCGGGCATCGAGTCGCCGCCGGTCTTCGACAGGAGCGCGTCGGCCAGCACGAACGCGAGCATCGCCTCGGCGATGACGCCGCAAGCGGGGACGGCGGTGACGTCGGAGCGTTCGTACTGCGCGCGATGGGGCTCGCGCGTCTCGATGTCCACGGAGGGGAGCCCCTCCCGCAGCGTCGCAATCGGCTTCTTGTAGAGCGTGACGAGGATCTCCTCGCCGTTCGTGATCCCCCCCTCGAGCCCGCCGCCGCGATTGGAGGCGCGGAAATAGCCGCGC
>JBDSFL010000403.1:0-8352 GCA_039919545.1 Thermoanaerobaculia bacterium
TATAGCTATAATTGAGAATGAAGACCTGACCCCATGCTTACGGCGCGATCTCCTGCGCGAGCTCGCCGCACACCTTGGTGTATTCCTGCTCGATGCGCACCACGCGCTCGGCGGCCCCGGCCACGAGGCCCTCGCGGCCGCGCGCCTCGATCTCGCGGCAGAGCTCGGCCAGCGCCGGCGCCGCCAGATTCTGGGCGCTGCCTTTCAACGCATGCGCCATCTGCACGATCTCGTCGGCGCTCCCCTGGCGCGCGGCGTCCCTGAGTGCGTCGAGCTTGGCCGGGGTATCCCGCAGGAAGAGCCCGACGAGAGACCCGAATTCCTCGGCCATGAGCCGCTTGAGCTTGCGGAGCGCCGCGCGGTCGAGAGCTCCCGGCGGCAGCGCCGCGAAGGTTCCCGAGTCCTCCGTGATGGCCTTGATCTGCCCGCTCGAGCCCGGCCGCTTGCCGATGGCGGCGGGCAGCCAGCGGTCCGCCACGACGGCCAGCTCCTCGGCACGCAGCGGCTTGCCGAGATAGTCGTCCATCTCGGCGGCCAGACAGCGCTGACGATCGCCTTCGCCCACGTTCGCCGTCACCGCCACGATGGGCGTGCGCAGCCCGGTCGTCTTCTCGCGCTCGCGGATCAGGCTCGTCGCCTCGAAGCCGTCCATCTCGGGCATCTGGCAGTCCATGAAGATGAGGTCGTACGCCGTGCGCGATGAAGCCGCCACGGCCTCGAGCCCGTCGGCCGCGACGTCCGCGTGGAGCCCGAGCTTCTCCATCATCCTCACGGCCACCTTCTGGTTGATGAGGTTGTCCTCGGCCACGAGCACCCGCCCGCGCAGCCGCTGGAACACGCCGCTCAGCGTGTGCTTGGTGACGAGCTGCGCCGGTGCGACGGGCACCCCCACGCCCGCCATCCCCATCACCGCGGCGAGGCAGTCGTAGAGCTGAAACTGGCGCGCCGGCTTCGTGAGATAACCGCCGATGCCCGCGAGCCTCGCGGCTGCCGCGTCCCCGCGCTGGCCGAGGGACGTCAGCAGCACGAGCCGCACCGAGCTCAGCGCCGGTTCGCCGTGGATCTTCCGCGCGAGCTGCAAACCGTCCATCCCCGGCATGTGCATGTCGAGGATCGCGAGGTCGTACGGCGCGTTGGCGAGAGCGGCTTCGTGCAGCACGTCGAGCGCCGAGAAGCCGTCCGCGGCCACCTCGTTCACCATCCCCCAGCTGCTCGTCTGGTGCCTCAGGATGGTGCGGTTCGTGGGGTTGTCGTCCACGATCAAAACACGCAGCCCGCGCAGCTCGGCGCGCGCGAGCGGGGTCTCGAACGTCGACTTCTCGAGCCGCACCGTGAACCAGAAGGTCGAGCCCTTTCCCTCTTCGCTCTCGAGGCCCAGCCGCCCGCCCATCAGGTCCACGAGCTGCTTGCAGATGGCCAGGCCGAGCCCGGTCCCGCCGTACTTGCGCGTGGTCGAGCCATCCAGCTGTGTGAAGGGCTGGAAGAGCCGCTCGTGCGCTTCGCCCGGGATGCCGATGCCGGTGTCCTTCACCTCGAAGCGGAGCGTGGCCAGATGCTCGGTCTCCTCTTCCACCGAGACCCGCAGCACGACCTCTCCCTTCTCGGTGAACTTCAGGGCGTTGCCGACCAGGTTCATCAGCACCTGCCGCAGGCGGGCCGGATCCCCCTTCAGCGCGAGCGGCACGGTGTCGGGCACGAAGCACGCGAGGTTCAGGCGCGCGCTGTGCGCATGCTCGGCCAGGAGCGCGGTCACGTCTTCCACCGTGTGCCGCACGTCGAAGCTCACGCTGTCGATGCGCAGCTTTCCCGCTTCGATCTTCGAGAAGTCGAGGATGTCGCTGATGATCAGGAGCAGCGCCTCGGCCGAGCTGCGGATCGTCTCGAGGAAATCGCGCTGCTCGGAGCTCACGTCGCTGTCCAGCAGCAGCCCGGTCATGCCGATGATGCCGTTCATCGGCGTGCGGATCTCGTGGCTCACGTTGGCGACGAACTCCGTCTTGGCGCGGCTCACCTCCTCGGCGTGAACCTTGGATTCGGTGAGCTCGTGCGAGCGGTCGGTGAGCTCCTCGATCACCTGCCGCGCGTTCCGCACCGCCTCGGCGGCGTTCCGCCTCCGTCGCTCGGCCGAGTGCATCCCGACGGCCAGCACCACGCCCCCGAGGTAGAGCACCGCCAGGCGCGCGCACTCGACCCGCAGATCGAGCGAGCGGTGCTCGACGAGGGCCAGGTCCAGCAGGAGCAGCACGTAGAAGGCGGCCGCCAGGTGCGCGAACAGGAGCGTGCGTCCGAACGTCGTATGGACCTCGCCCGCCACCGAGAGGAGGAGCAGGAGAAAGAGCCAGCTGCGCTCGCCGCCCGAGGCGTACACGATCATGGTGAGGACCGTGAGGTCGATGACGGAGAAGACGTCGGACAGGTCGATGCCCGTCATGCGCGAAGGCTTCGCGCGCAGCGTGGCCCACGCGGCCGCCGCATAGACCAGGAGGAAGAGCACGACGCGCAACGCGTCACGCCACCGGCCCCCGCCCGCGATGGGCCCCTGCAGCACCACCGCGGCCGACAGCAGCAGGATGAGGGAGAGCCGTCGCACGGAGCCTTCCGCCACGCTGTACGACTCGTAGGTGCGCAGCCCCCTCACGCGCGCCCCACGGTCACCGCGCGGCCCGACGAGCCTGGCCTGGCAATTTCGGAAATCGCACCGGCTCCGTCGCCCGTCCGCTCCAGAGGGGTACCCCCACCGAGCCGAGAAGCCCGGCGCGCTCGAGCCGCGCATCGACCGGCCGCAGGGCGCGCACCTGGGGCGCGGTCAGCAGAGGCGTGAGGCGCCTCACTGCAAGCGCATCGTTGAGATCCCAGAGGTCGTCTTCCGCCGTCTGCCAGCTCTGCCGATCGAAGCTCGTGAGATCCAGCGGCCGTGAGACGGCGCGCAGAGTCTTTTCAGCCTCCAGGTTGTAGTAGTGCTCGAAGTAGCTCATGGCCAGCTCGCGCATCGAGCGATACACCGGCTCACGAAAGCGCAGGCCGGCGTAGTTGGATTTCGCGATGGCCCCCCACGCCCCGCCGTCCTTCCGCTCACGGAACAGGGCGAGGACGTGATCGTCGTCGTTCCGGGCGCGGAAAAGCACGATCAGCGGAACGCGCCCCTGCAGGCGCAGCGCCGCCGCGGCCACCAGCGCGCCCTCGAAGCAATGCGCGGTGCGATCGCGCAGCACGCGCCTCGGGGAGCGGAGCGTCGCTCCTGCCGCTTCCTTGTTGTACGACAGCTCGTCGTCCAGGAATCGCTGGATCGCTTCCGGCGACGAGAGCCGCATCAGCACGCTCCGCTCTGCAGCGGACCAGGCGGCGCGCAGCCCCTTCATCGTTCGCCGTGCTCCCTGCGCGAGACCATCTGGACCTCCCGGACCGCCCGATTGATGCATGGATTGTAGCGGGTGGATTCGGGTGCAGCCGCGCGCCAGCGCCGTGAATCGTGCGGCTCCTACAATCCAGCGAGGATGTCGAGCCACTGGATCTGGCACCCGTCGGGAGCGGGACTCTTCACCGCGCTGCCGCCCGGTTTCGCCGCGGGCTTCTCCACGCGGCAGCTGGCGGAGAGGGATGGCTCTGCTCTGGCTTCCCTGGCGGACGCCCTGGGCGCGCCAGAAGCCGAGCGCATTCGCGTGCGCCAGGTCCATGGGCGCGACGTCGTGGTCCTTTCGACGCCACCGGTGCCCGCGCGGGAGCTGCGGCTCGGGCCCGCGGATGCCCTCGCCACCGGCGACGCGGGACGGCTCCTCGCCGTCGAGAGCGCCGATTGCGTCCCCGTGCTCCTGCTCGAGCCGGGCATCGGCTGGATCGCCGCGCTGCACGCGGGGTGGCGCGGGACGGCGCTTCGCATCGTGGATGCGGTGCTCGACACGCTCCTCGCGCAGGGAGGGCGCACCGAAAAGATGCTCGCGCTCTTCGGCCCTTCCATTGCGCGGGATCGTTACGAGGTGGGACCCGAGGTGGCCGACGCGCTCAGGGACGCGCTCGACGGCGCACCGGTCGACGCGGATGTGCACCTCGCGGGAGAGCGGGACCGGTCGTTCGTCGATGTCGCCGCCCACGATCGCGCGCTGCTCCTCCGTCGCGGCGTCCTCCCCGGAAACATCCGCATGACGGGACTCTGCAACGCGGCCGACGCCGTCCGCTTCCCGTCCTACCGGCGGGACGGGGCCTCGACGGGCCGCATCCTCACGGGAATCGTGCGGCTCTGGTAGGAACCCCGCCGAAAATCACGGAACGAAGTCGGCGAGCTCGATCCGGAGGTTACCGGCGTTCGTGGCATACAGCAGCCCCGTGTCCATCGTGACCACGTGCCGGCGGATCAGGTCTTCGATCACCTGATCGAACGTCTGCATGCCGTCCACGCTGCCGTCCTTCATGGCGTCGAGCAGGGATTTTCCCTCGCCCATGCTCGTGGCCTTCTCGATGTACTCGCGGGTACGGGCGTTGCTGCGCAGGATCTCGATCGCGGCCACGCGCCCGGTCTGGTCGGCCCGTGGCAGGAGCCGTTGCGAGGCGATGAAGCGAAAGGCGTTCGAGAGGCGCGTCCGGATGACCTGCTCCTCGTTTTTCGGGAAGACGCCGACGATGCGATCGACCGTCTTGGCGGCATCGGTGGTGTGCAGCGTGGAGAGGACGAGGTGCCCCGTCTCGGAGGCCTCGAGAGCGATCTCGATCGTCTCCACGTCCCGCATCTCGCCCACCAGGATCACCTTGGGAGCCTGCCGGAGCGCCGACCTGAGCGCACGGGAGAAGGACGGACAGTCGATGTGGAGCTCGCGCTGATGGATCGTGCACCCCTTGTGGGGATGGACGAACTCGATCGGGTCCTCGACCGTGACGATGTGAAATTGGTAGGTGTCGTTGATGAGATCGATGATCGCCGCCAGCGTGGAGGACTTTCCGGAGCCCGTCGGCCCCGTGATGAGCACGATGCCGTTCTTCAGATGCGCCACTTCCCGGAGCACCTCGGGAATCTTCAGCTCGGCGAACGTGGGAACCCGCATGGGAATGACGCGCATCACGATGGCGTGCGTGCCGCGCTGCATGAAGACGTTCACGCGGAAGCGGGAGAGCTTCGGGATCGCATAGGCGATGTCGGCGGCGCCGTCGTCCTTGAGAGCCTTGCGCGCCATCACGTTCTCGCCGATGAGGTGATTGGCGATCGCCGCGGTGATCTCGGGCGTGAGCATCTCCCAACCGGGCGCCGTGACCCCCTCCAGCTTGCCCATGAGCTCCACCTGCGGAGGACGGCCCGGCGAGAAGATCAAATCCGAGACCTTCTCGGATTTGCGGATCATCATCGCGACGAGGTTCGGAAACGGAACCGATGGCCCGGCACTCGACATGAACTCCTCCGACGGCGCGAGTCTAGTCGGTGAGGGTCACGGCGGGTAGCCCGTGATGTCGCGGATCTCTTCGTACAGCGGGCGCAGACGCTCGTACATCTTCTGGTACACGCGGCGGTAGAGCGCGTCGTAGGTCGCCACGGTGCCGGCATCCGGCATGAAGACGCGCCCGACGCGCGTCATCTCACGGACGGCGGTATCGAAGTCGGTGTGGAGCCTCAGCCCGACCGCGGCATCGATGGCTGCCCCGAGCCCCGATGCCTCCGAGACGTGCGGGCGGGCCGTGGGCAGGTTGAAGATGTCGGCGGTGATCTGCATCGCGGCGTCGCTGCGCGAGCCGCCCCCGGCTACCCGGATCTCGCGGATCGGAGTTCCGGTGCGCCGCTCGGTGCGCTCCTTGCCGTCACGCAGCGCGTACGCGAGCCCCTCGAGAATCGCGCGGTAGATGTGCGCGCGTGTGTGCACGTCGCCGAAGCCCAGGATCGCCCCCTTGGCCTCGGGTCCCGGGATCTTCAGGCCCGGAGACCAGTACGGCTGCAGCATCAGCCCCATGGATCCGGGAGGCACCTGCGCGACGAGGCGGTCGAGCACGACCTCGGGATCCACGCCTTCCTCCAGCGCCTGCCGCTCCTCGTGCTGGCCGAACTGCTCTCGGAACCAGCTCACCATCCAGTAGCCGCGGTAGACCTGCAGCTCCAGGCTGTAGGCGCCCGGCACCGCGGACGGATAGGGAGGCATCATCGGCGAGGGCTCGACGTAGCGCGTGCGCGTGGTGTTGATGGTCGCGGTGGTGCCATAGCTCAGGCAGGCGATCGAAGGATCGAGGCAGCCGGAGCCGATGACCTCGCAGGCCTTGTCCGCGGCGGCCGCGATCAGCGGCAGGCCGGTCGGAATGCCCGTCGCGCGCGACGCCTCGGCCGTGATCTCGCCCAGCAGGCCGGCGGGAGGAACGAGCTCCGAGAGCTGATCGCGACGAATCGGGACGGCCTTCCACCGCCAGTCGTTGTCGCTCGCCCAGCGAAGCTTGCGGTAGTCGAACGGCATGTACGCGACCTGGCAGCCGACCGAATCCGTGAACTGGCCGGTGAGCCGGTACGTGAGGTAGCCCGAGAGGAGCACGTACTTGTGCGTCTGCTCCCAGATCTCGGGCTGATGCGTGCGAATCCAGTTCGCCTCGGCCTGCGCCTGGATGCTGCGGATCGTGTCGCTCATGCCCACGACCTTGAAGAGCAGGCCCCAGAGCCCGCCCACCGGGGTGAGGTTCTCGGTCCGGCGCTGATCGAGCCACACGATGGCAGGCCGCAGCGCACGCCCGTTCTTGTCGAGGTTCACCACCGTGGCACGCTGCGTGGTGAGCGCCACGCCGGCGACCGCTTCCTTCGGCACGGCGCTCGTGCGCCAGAGCCCCTGGCAGGCCTCCGCAAGCGAGTCCCAGTAGTAGTCCGCGCTCTGCTCGGCCCAGCCCGGCTGCTGAGAGACGTACGGGACGAGCGGAACGCGGGACTTGGCGACGAGCTCGCCGCGCAGATTGAACAGCAGCGCACGCACGCTCTGCGTGCCGTTGTCGATCGCCAGGATGTGATCTCTCAGGCCGGCCTCCCCGCCGCGCGTCCCGGCTCGGCCCCCGGCTCGACCGAAGACACGGAATCGCTCGAGACTCCCGGAACGCCGTAGCAGCGGTTCCAGAGGGAATCATAAGTGCGAGCTTCCTGCTCCCAGCGCGCGTCGGACCAGCCGAGCTCTGGCTGGATGACGGCTCGGATGCGGGGCAGGAGCGCGCGGCCCCCATCCGCGACGAGGAGCCCGAGCCTCACGCGCCGCAGCAGCAGGTCGTCGAGGTGGACCACCCACTCCGACCGCGCCGCGAAGCGCAGCTCGGCCCAGAGATAGGGCGTCTGGGCGATCGGCTCGAGCCCTGCGTCCGCGGCGGCTTGCGCGATCTCGACGGCGTCGGTTCCATACCGCCCCGAAAGGCGGCGGTTCCCGACGGCGCCGTTCACGGGGTCGAAGAGCTCCTTGCCCCGCGCGCGCGTTGCGGCGGGCAGATGACGTCGCCCGGCCCGCAGCGTGTCGCGTGCGATCAGGCGGAAGGTGGTGAGCTTCCCCCCGGTCACGGTCAGCAGGCCGCTCTCCTCCCAGATCACGTGATCGCGTGATTCCTGAGACGGGTTCGACTTCCCCGTCCCGATCACCGGTCGCACACCGCTGAAGGACGCGACCGCGTCGCCGAGCGTCAGGTCGAGGGAGGGGAGCCGCATCGTCAGCGCCGCCATCAGGTAGGCGGCTTCGGGCGCGCTCATCGCGGGCTCGAGGTCCAGATCCTCCCGGTGATCGACGTCGGTCGTCCCAACCACGGTGGCGCCTTCCCACGGGAGGACGAAGAGCGGACGGCGGTCGGAGGGGTGCAGGATGCTGACCGCCTGTCCGACGGGAAGGCGCCAGGACGGGAAGACGAGATGGCTCCCCCGCAGAGGCCGCATGCGGGGCGCGGCCCCGAGCTGGCCGCGCAGCTGATCGACCCAGACGCCGGTGGCGTTCACGACCAGAGAGGCATGCGCCTCGGCGGTGCGGTCGGCGACCCCGTCACGCACCCGGATCCCGACCACGGCGCCGTTCACGCGCAAGAGCTCGTCGCCGCCCGCGTAGTTCAGCACCGTGCCGCCGTCCCGAACGGCCTCGTGCAGGAGGCGCAGGACGAGACGCGCGTCGTCGGTGCCGGCGTCGCCGTAGCGGAAACCCCCGCTGAGGCGCGCGGCGGCGAGATGGGGCGCGAGCATGCGGAAAGCGTTCGGGGAGAAATGCTCGTGGTCGAGCTTCCCCGCCAGGAGATCGTAGACGGCGAGGCCGAGGCCGTAGGTGAGCGGGCCCGGGCGATCGCCCTCGTAGTTGGCGAGCAGGAATCCGAGCCGCTCCACGAGGCCCGGCGCCTCGTTCACCAGCCGCTCGCGCTCGCGCACCGACTCCCACGTGAGGCGCA
>JBDSFL010000414.1:0-5705 GCA_039919545.1 Thermoanaerobaculia bacterium
CAGTCGTGGAGAAGCAGGAGCAGGGCCGTGGAGTCGCTTCCGCCGGAGGTGGCCACGACGACGCACGAGGCGCCGGAGAGAAGTCCGGACTCGCGGAGGTGCGCGTGGAAGCGGTCGGAAAGGCTCACGTGACGCATCTTCGCAGGAGGCCTGCGAGCGGGGCCGGAAGGCCGGGCGTGTCCCCGGCTTCTTGATCGGGGGCTCTGCCCCCGCGCCCCCGGGGTCGGCGTTTCGATTCCGCTGTGATGTTGTCGGAGGATGACAGGGCGCGCGTTATAAGCAATGTCTCCACAAAAGTGGTGGCGGTGGGCGGAATCGAACCGCCGACAAAGGGCTTATGAGACCCCTGCTCTGGCCATCTGAGCTACACCGCCGAGAATCATGGTCGTCGCGGAAGCCCGCGGCGGGGGCGGATGATAGCAGCCTGATAGCATGGCCGGGTGACCCGAGCCGACGAGCTTCCCGATGCTCTCGCTGATATCCACGTCTGCCATCGTTGTGGGCGCTCCTGCGAACCGCTCGAGATCCAGAAGTGTCCCTCCTGCTACAAGAAGTTCTGCACGTCCTGCCTCTATAGGATCGGCGGTCGGGAATATTGCAGCCGTCCCTGCGGGGAAACGATCTTCTTCGGCGAGGGCGACGAAGGCGAGATCGAAGAATAGAAGTGCTCGTGCCCGAGCACATCGACACGCGCCGCAAAATCGGGATAGGGGGCGGCCGAATGTGGTCGATAATGGCCTCGTGACCAGCCGCAAGCCCCTCGACATCCCCGCCTTCGAGCGCGAGATGATCGAAGAATTCGCCGAGGCCGTGCTCGCCTCGGCGCACACATCCTCCGAGAGCCTGGTGAACCGCTGAGCTCCGGCGCCGAGGCCGCGACGGGAGCGCATCCCGCCGCGGCCTCCGTGCCGAGCGGCGGCCGTCTCGCGGTTCTCTCGCTGGGCGCGCTGGGCATCGTCTACGGAGACATCGGCACGAGCCCGCTCTACGCGCTGCGCGAGTGCTTCACCGGGCATTCCCCTCTTCCGCCGACTCCCGCCAACATCCTGGGCATCCTCTCGCTCGTTTTCTGGTCGCTGATCATCGTCATCTCGATCAAGTACCTGGTCTTCGTGATGCGAGCGGACCACGCGGGAGAGGGGGGAATCCTCGCGCTGATGTCTCTGGCCGCCGGTCCGGCGAAACGCCGCCGCGTACGTGCGGCCGAACCCGTGCTCGTGGCCATGGGGCTCTTCGGCGCGGCCCTGCTCTACGGCGACGGAATGATCACGCCGGCGATCTCCGTGCTGAGCGCGATCGAGGGGCTGGAGATCGGGCATCCGGGCCTCGCGCACTTCGTCGTCCCGATCACGATCGTGGTGCTGATCCTGTTTTTCATGGTGCAGCAGCGCGGCACCGGCGGCATCGGAGCCGTGTTCGGCCCCATCATGCTGATCTGGTTCTGCACCATCGGCATCCTGGGCGCGCGCGGAATCCTGAAGAACCCGCGCGTGCTCGAATCGCTGAACCCGATGCACGCGTTCCGCTTCATGAGCGACAACGGCTGGAGAGGGTTTCTCACGCTGGGCGCGGTATTCCTCGTGGTGACGGGGGGCGAGGCTCTCTATGCGGACATGGGGCACTTCGGCGTGCGTCCGATCCGCATCTGCTGGTTCGTGGCGGTGCTGCCGGCCCTCCTGCTGAACTACCTGGGCCAGGGCGCGCTCCTGATGGTCCACCCCGAGAGCACGGCAAACCCCTTCTATCTGCTCGCTCCCGCCTGGTCCCTCACGCCGCTGATCGCGCTCTCCACGATCGCCACGGTCATCGCCTCGCAAGCCGTCGTCTCGGGGGCGTTCTCGCTCACGCGGCAGGCGGTGCAGCTCGGCTATCTCCCGCGCGTACACATCGAGCACACCTCCACGACCGAGCTGGGCCAGATCTACCTTCCCACGGTGAACAAGGTCCTGATGTTCGCGACGATCGCTCTCGTGCTCGGGTTCCGTACGTCGAGCAATCTCGCTGCCGCCTACGGCATCGCGGTCACGGCCACGATGGTGATCACCACGGTCCTGCTCTATTTCGTGGCCCGGCGCTGCTGGCACTGGCGCCGCCTGCCCACGCTCGCGCTCACGGTCCCGTTCGTGATCATCGACCTGGGCTTCTTCGGCGCCAATGCGGTGAAGATCCCGCACGGCGGCTGGTTCGCGCTCGCGGTCGCGCTCCTCGTGTTCACGCTGATGACGACGTGGCATCGCGGGCGGAAGCTACTGAACCTCAGGGTCGGCCGCGCCACGCCGCCGATCGGGCGCTTCCTCGCGGACGTGAAGGCGCGCCCGCCTCATCGCGTGGCCGGCACGGCCGTCTTCCTCACCCGGCTCCCCAGCGTTACTCCCGTGGCGCTGATCCGGAACCTCGAGCACAACAAGGTGCTGCACGAATCCGTCATTCTCCTGACGATCGATACGGAAGAGGTGCCGCGTGTGGACGAGAAGCATCGCGCCACCGTGGAGCCTGTCGGCCCCGGCATCCAGCGTGTGATCGCGCGCTACGGGTTCATGGAGGAGCCGAACGTCCCCGCGCTGCTGCGCGACCTCGAAACGTCCGGCCAGCTCCAGCCCGCGTCGGACGCCATCTCGTATTTCCTTTCCCAGGAAACGGTGCTCCCGACGCGGCTTCCTGGAATGGCGCTCTGGCGGGAGCGGCTCTTCGCGCGCATGCAGCGCAACGCGCGCTCCGCCACGCTCTTCTTTCAGCTTCCGCCGAATCGCGTGGTGGAGTTCGGGACCCAGATCGAGATGTAGGGCCGCGGCCTGATCGATGGAGCGCGGCGGCGCTTCCGGCGTCCGCGGGCACTATGATCAGCCGGTGAGAGCCGAAACCGTCCCGGTGCGTTCAAGGAGTCGGGCGACCTCACGGGCGTGCGCCCTGCTCGCCCTGTCGATCTTCGGTTTCGGCTGTCGCGACACCACTCCCACCGAGCCGACCTCGTCGGATGCGGGTCTCCTCATCCTCTCGTATTCGCTCAGGAGCTGCGCGAGCTCGAGCGCGACGGTGTTCGTGGACGGTCAGGCCGTGGGGCGCGTGCAGATTCCCGGTGCGCTCTCGATTCCGGTCGCGGTCGGCACGCACACCTATTCCGCGGGCGCGAGCCCCACCGTTTCGTTCGAGATGCCTCCGAACGGCCGGGTGTTCTTCACGAACGCCCCCATCGCCTGCCCCTAGGAGCCTGTCCGAGTAATCCCGGGATCGCACGCATGGGGCCTGCGAGGCAAGATCAAGGCGCAGCGGCGTGTGATGGAGTGGTTCTCCTGCCGCGTCGCTGCAACGCCGAGCTTGACCGCAACCCCCATGCGCCCAGGGGGTTCCGGGCGGCGCGGGGCCGCCTGCGTTGTCCCTTCGAGGGGATGACCCGTATCACCAGTCGTCGCGCCGCCTTGCAATCGACCCCGCGGCGCCCGGAATGCGATTCCCGGGATTACTCGGACAGACTCCTAGCCCTACGTTCGCTCGGGTCAGGCTCCCCTCCTCTGCCGACGATTGACCCACCCAGCCTGACCCGACGGATCAAGAACAGAGCCACCTCGCGAGATCGGATTTCTACAAAGCCGCTGTGGGAGCGGGTTTGGCGGATTCCTGAACGCGGCACAGGACTTGAAGTGCGTCGATCGAACCCTTCGTTCCAGACGAAGACAAGGCTCGCGATCCTGAAAGGGGAACTCATGGCGTATCGGCTCGAGGTCCGCAAAGTCGGTCTGACGGTGACCGGAATCACTCTCTTCACCGCACTCTTCTGTCTCCTGTCCGCGCGTCCTGCCCACGGCGAGCAGGCACGGAACGCCGGGAGAAATTTCCCCACGATCGACCAGCAGCTCGAAGCCGGGCGCGTCGTCCGGGGCAGCGCGCTCGAGAGGCTCATCCGACAGAACCAGGAATTCGACCAGCTCCAGGCGCGTGACGCGGACGATCGCATCGTTCCCGCGTGGCTGAAGGTCTACTGGCGGAAGGGTCACCCGGAAGCGAATTACGACAACGCGAACGATCCGACCGGCGGCTACCCGCTGGTCCTGAAGGAAGTCTACGAGTGGATGCGCAGCCACCAAGACCTCCGCCCCGGGCTGCCCGACCCGAGCTTCGCCCCTGGCCGTCAGGTCGGCGATCGCGACGAAGGCGGAGAGGACGAGGCCGCCGAGCGCAACGCGCTCGCGTTCCTCAATCCGCTGGCGGCGACTGCCGGGACGAACGTGCGCACCTCGGGCGCGCAGACCTCGGGCCGCAGCGAGTCGGACATCCGCATCAACTACTGGAACCCCAGCAAGATCATCGCGGCCTCGAACAACATCGGAGGCTCCGGAGCGCAGGGTCAGTACTACTCCTCCGACGGCGGCGTCACGTGGGGCCAGACGACGCTCCCGATCGCCAGCGGCGATTCGTTCCACTCCGATCCGACCGTCGACTGGAGCTCGGACGGCACCGCCTGGTCCACCACGATGGGCATCAACGGCAACGTGCTGAAGGTCCAGTCGTACAAGTCCGTGAACGGCGGCGCCACCTGGACGTTCGACGGCACCATCTCCGGTACGCAGACGAACACCGACAAGCAGATGCAGTGGATCGACCACAGCGCCTCCTCGGCCTTCGCCAACAACAACTACGTCATCTGGCACAACGGCAATCCCGCCTTCATGAACCGGCGCACCGCGTCGGGCTGGGGCGCGCCGATCCAGGTCAGCGATTCGCAGGCGACGGGCACCTGCATCGGCGCCGACGTGAAGACGAACGCCTCGGGCGACGTGTTCGGCTTTTTCCCCGACACGGGCTCGCGAGGCATCTACGTCGTGAAGTCGACGAACGGCGGCACCAGCTACAGCGCGCCGGTGAAGCTCGTCACCACGTACGACTCCTATGACATCGGCGTCCCCTCGTTCTCCGGCCGCCGCATCCTCATCTACGTCTCGGGCGGCGCCTACCGCAACGGCACCACGAACAACGTCTACGCCACCTGGGCCGACCTCTCGGGCGACACGGGCTGCACCGCGGCGGCCAACGAGCCCGGCACGAGCACCACCTCGGCCTGTAAGACCCGCACCTGGTTCTCGCGCTCGACGGACGGCGGCAGCACCTGGGGCGCCCGCGTGAAGATCAATAACCAGAGCGGCCTGAACGACCAGTTCAACCCGTTCCTTGCCGTTGACGAGACGAACGGAAATATCGGCGTCATCTATTACGACACCGTGAACGACGCCGGCCGCAAGAAGGTGGACGTGTTCTATCAGCTCTCCACCGACGGCGGCGCCACCTTCGCCGCAGCCGTGAAGACCACGACCGCCACGACCGACGAGACGAGTGCCGGCGCCGACTCCGGCAACCAGTACGGCGACTACAACAGCCTCTCCGGTTACGCCGGCACCTTCTTCCCCTCCTGGACCGACCGCCGCAGCGGCGGCAAGGAAGAGATCTGGACCGTGCCGGTCTCCGAGCCGTAAGCCGGGACCCCTCCCCCGCCCAACATCAAAGGCGCCCCGCCCGGGGCGCCTTTTTACAGGCCCCGGGCTCGCCCCAGGGTCCAGGCCGCACCTTCTCTCTTGTAGGTCCAATGGTTTTTGTCTTCGATCCATTCGAGACATTTTCACGCGGATTCAAAAAGGAGCATTCCCTATGCGCAGGTTGCTGTTCGCAGTCTTGCTGTTGACCCTGACCTCGGCGGCCTTCGCGGCCACCGGCGA
>JBDSFL010000477.1:0-4072 GCA_039919545.1 Thermoanaerobaculia bacterium
CTACAACACCGAGACGATCAAGCACGAGCTCGACGGCTACATCGACACGATGCACTTCGACGAGGCCTGGCTGCCGCACGCCGCCTTCCACCGGTTCTACGGCGTGTTCCACGCCATGGGCAAGAGCAGGAAGCGCCCGAAGAAGCAGATCGTCTTCGCCACCCAGTCGACGCACAAGCTCCTTGCCGGCATCAGCCAGGCTTCGCAGGTCCTGGTGCAGGACTCGCAGACGCGCAAGCTCGACCCGCACCTCTTCAACGAGGCCTACCTGATGCACAGCTCGACGAGCCCGCAGTACGCGATCATCGCGTCGTGCGACGTCTCGGCGGCGATGATGGAGGCGCCTGGCGGCCGCGCCCTGGTGGAGGAGAGCCTCTCCGAATCGCTCGACTTCCGGCGCGCCATGCGCAAGGTCGACGGCGAGTACGGCAAGGACTGGTGGTTCAAGGTCTGGGGGCCGGAGAAGCTCGCCACCGAAGGCATCGGCACCAGTGCCGACTGGATGCTCAAGGCCAACGCCAAATGGCACGGCTTCGGCAACCTGGCTGAGGGATTCAACCTGCTCGACCCGATCAAGTGCACGCTGATCACGCCGGGGCTCGACGTCTCCGGCAAGTTCGCCCGCACCGGCATCCCGGCGGCGATCGTCACCAAGTACCTGGTCGACCACGGCGTGGTGGTGGAGAAGACCGGCCTCTACTCGTTCTTCATCATGTTCACCATCGGCATCACCAAGGGCCGCTGGAACACCTTGCTGACGGCGCTTCAGCAGTTCAAGGACGACTTCGACCGCAACCATCCGTGCTGGAAGGTGATGCCGGAGTTCACCGCTGCCCACCCGAAGTACGAGCGGGTGGGGCTGCGCGACCTCTCGCAGAGCATCCACGAGTTCTACGCCCGGGACGACATCGCCCGGCTGGTGACCGACATGTACACGTCGGAGATCGTTCCGGCCATGAAGCCGAGCGACGCGTTCGCCTGCATCGCCCATGGCAAGACCGAGCGCGTGGAGATCGACCGGCTCGAGAACAGGATCTCGACGACGCTGCTGACGCCTTACCCGCCGGGGATCCCGCTGCTGATCCCGGGAGAGATGTTCAACAAGAAGATCGTCGACTACCTGAAGTTCACGCGCGCGTTCAACAAGGCCTTCCCCGGCTTCGACACCGACGTGCACGGCCTGATGTCGATGGTGGAGCTCGAAGGCGTGGGCATCGACGACGGCAAGTACTTCGTCGACTGCGTCAAGGCCGGATGAGGCTTCAGGTCATGCCGCCCAAGGCATGGCTGAATCCGGCGTCCACATCGGTGATCTCGGAGGTCACCCCGGCGGCCAGGTCGGAGAGCAGGAAGGCGGCGACGTTGCCGACGTCGTCGATCGTCACGTTGCGGCGCAGCGGCGCGGTGTGCTCGACCACGTCGAGGATCTTGCCGAAGCCCTTGATGCCCGAGGCGGCCAGCGTCTTGATCGGACCGGCCGAGATGCCGTTGACGCGGATGCCGCGCGGGCCGAGGCTCGTCGCCAGGTAGCGCACCGCGGCTTCGAGCGAGGCCTTGGCCAGCCCCATGGTGTTGTAGTTGGGAACGCTGCGCTCGGCCCCCAGATACGTCAGGGTGAGGAGGGAGGCGGTCGGCGTGAGCCGCGGCGCAGCCGCCTTGGCCAGCGCCGGGAAGCTGTAGCTCGAGATGTCGTGGGCGATCCTGAACGCCTCGCGCGACAGGCCTTCGAGGAAGTCGCCGGCGATCGCCTCCTTGGGCGCGTAGCCGATCGAGTGGACGAAGCCGTCGAAGCCAGGCCACGCCTCGCCGAGGGCGGCGAACATGGCCTCGATCTGAGAGTCTTCGGCAACGTCGCAGTCGTAGAGGAGGTTCGAATCGAATTCGGCGGCGAATCCGGCCACCCGCTCGCGGAAGCGTTCGCCCTGGTAGCTGAAGGCCAGCTCCGCGCCTTCGCGGCGGCAGGCGCGGGCGATGCCGTAGGCGATGGACCGGTTGGACAGGACGCCCGTGATCAGGAAGCGTTTGCCGGCGAGAAATCCCATCGTGGGCTCCGGGAGGGGGGAGAGGCGGCGGATTCTGGCATGGAGATCCGCACTCCCTGACTCGTGTGGTGCCGTGCGGGTCGGCCCTGTCCACCCCCGGTACCCCTCCGTGGCACGATCAACTCAACGCGCCTGCGCTCCAGCATCGACGGGTGCGTCGGACGAGGCCGGGTACCCGTTGGAGGCGGTGTGAGAGACGTCTTCGAGTTTCTTCGACGTTCCGGCGATCCGCTCCTCGAGCGAGAGTTCAGAGAGCTATACCAAGAGCCGAACGTCCGATACGCGATGTTCGGTGTCCTGCTGGCGGTCGTCGGATTCGGCGGCTTCCACCTCATGGACGTGGCCGCCCACCGTGTCCCGGCACTGGATTGGGCGGGCGCGGCACGTCTTGGGCTGACGCTGATGTTTGCCGGGGCCGCGCTGGTGATCTCGCGCTATCGAGAGTTCGTCACCCGCTTCTACACACCGGTGGCCAACATCTTTTTCCTGGTGGCGGTCCAAGGCGCTGCACTCCTGCCGATCGCCGTCCACGGAGGTCAGTCGCAGTCGGAGCTCTACTGGAGCCTGAACGCCTCGTTGGTCACTGCGGTGATCGTGATCTACGGATTCAGCAGGTTGACAGCCAGGAACACCGCGCTGGTCGTCCTCACGGGTTGCGCAACCGGGCTGGCAACCGCCCTGTTCACGCCCGCGTTCGACCCCTACTACTTTGGCCGACTCATGCTGCACCTCGTCATCGTGAACATCGCCTCGTTTTATCTGCGGGAAAGCGTTGAACGCAGAGAGCGTCAGCTGTTCCTTCTCGCCAAGGAGAACCTTCGCAGAAACGTCTACGCGCAGGAACTGGAAGTTGCGAAGTCGCGCGCCGAGGAGGCGGACAAGGTCAAGATGCGCTTCCTCGCGAACATCAGTCACGAATTCCGAACGCCGATGAGTGGCGTGGTGCAAACGTTGGAAGTCGTGAGTCGAACCGCCGCCGGCGAAGTCGCGAAGCTCGTGTCTCGAGCCATCGAGTCGAGCAATGCCTTTCTCAGCACCATCGACAGCATCCTCAACTACACGCGATGGTCGCAGGATGTCATTCCGATGTCGCCTTCGACCATCGGCGTTGCCGCCGTGGTCCGCCGCGTCGTTTCGCGTCATGCGCCGGCGATCTCCCGGCGCAGGCTGGCGTTGCACCTGCGCCTGGACCTCACCGAGTCGGAAGATTTCGTCAAGGCGGACGAAGTCATGCTGACGGAGGTGCTCAGCAACATTCTCGCCAACGCCGTCAAGTTCACGGCCGGAGGCCGGGTCGACTTCGGGGTCGAGTTGAAGCCCAAGAGCGAGGCGGCGCCGCCCGCGGTCTCGATCGAGGTGGTCGTTTCGGATACCGGGATCGGAATCCCCGTCGATGCCCAAGCTCTGGTCGGCACTCCCTTCTACCAGGCCGACAACGCCAGAAGCACAAAGGAAGGCGGCACGGGACTCGGACTGGCGATCGTCTCCAGATTGGTTCCGGCGATGGGCGGCTCCTGGACCCTCTCCAGCGTCGAAGGGGCCGGCACGGTCGTGCGCCTCAGCATTCCTGCCGAAATCGCATCGCGACCGTCGGGCCTGACTTCCGGCGGTTCGTTCCGGACCCTGGACTTTCGTCACCGCGAGAGCGAGCTGCTTGTCGGGACTGTCCTGCTGGTGGAAGACAACGAGCTCAATGCCGCCCTTGCGAAGGACCTGCTCGGTCTCCTGGGACTCGATGTCACGTTGGTCTCCGATGGGAAGCAAGCCGTGGCCGCTGCCTCGGCGGGGAATTTCGACGTCATCCTCATGGATTGCCAGATGCCCGTCATGGATGGCTACGCAGCCACGCGGGCCATCCGAGGCGAGGAGCATGCGCGTGGGTCGGCGCGCGTTCCGATCGTAGCGGTGACCGCCAATGCGCTAGCCGGCGATCGTGAGATCTGTATTGAAGCCGGAATGGACGACCACCTCGCCAAGCCCTACACGGCGGCGCAGTTGCGAGTCGTTCTTGCCACTTGGATTGCCGAGCA
>JBDSFL010000489.1:0-6639 GCA_039919545.1 Thermoanaerobaculia bacterium
CCGGCCTTCTCTCGCTGAACGATTTCCAGAAGCGCAGGCCGTACGTGCGGTCCGAAGGCATGCGGCGGCCCCTCTACACCAACGGGTCGAGCCATTCGATGGCGCCCGGAGACCTCTCGCTCATCTACAACTTGGATCCGCTCTTCGCGGCGGGCATCGACGGCAGGGGATTGAAGATCGGCATCCCCTCCCGCTCGAACGTGAACCTGGAGAACGCCCGCACGTTCCGCTCTTTCTTCGGCCTCGAGGCGAACGATCCGGCGATCATCCTGAACGGCCCCGATCCCGGCATCCTGTCCGGAAACGACGAAGGATTCGCGCAGGAGGCCACTCTCGACATCGAGTGGGCTGGAGCCTCCGCTCCCAAGGCCGGGGTGCAGCTCATCGTGTCGAAATCCACGGCCACCACCGACGGGATCGACCTCTCCACCATCTTCACGGTGAACGACAACAAGTCGGACTCGATCTCGATCTCCTACGGGGCCTGCGAGCAGGACCTCACCGTGCAGGACCTGGCGCTGTACCACAACCTCTACGCGCAGGCGACCGCGCAGGGATCCTCCGTGTTCGTGGCCTCGGGCGACAGCGGCGCGGCGGATTGCGAGCTCGGGCAGACGCAGGGCCAGACGCTTTCCGTGAACGGCCTCTCTTCGAGCCCATACGCCACGGTCGTGGGCGGAACCCTGTTCGACGAGGGCGGCGACATCTCGCGGTACTGGGAGTTCGGCAACCAGAGCGGCAGCAAGCGTTCGGCGAAGAGCTACATCCCGGAGGTTCCCTGGAATGAGAGCGGCAGCGTGCCGGGCGGCCGAGGCCTCTCGGCTGCCGGGGGAGGAGCCAGCATCATCTACGCCAAGCCGGCGTGGCAGGCCGGTCCCGGCGTCCCCGCCGACGGCAAGCGCGACACGCCGGACGTGTCTCTGAATGCCGCCGCCCACACCACTTATCTGGTGCAGTACGGGCGCACGACCTCACAGCTCTACGGGTTCTACGGCACGTCGGCCTCGGCACCCGCGTTCGCGGGGATCGCCATGCTGATCGCGCAGAAGGTGGGCCGGCGGCTGGGCAACATGAATCCCGCGCTGTACACGCTCGGCACCATCCAGTACACCGGAGGCCCCGCGGTCTTCCATGACGTGACCACCGGAAACAACAGCGTGCCGGGAGTGGACGGTTATTCCGCCGGGGTCGGATACGACCTGGCCAGCGGGCTCGGCTCCGTGGATGCCTTCGCGCTCGCGAACGCCTGGCCGGCCGTGTCCGCTCCCGCTTCCGGAATCGACTTCTCACTCGGTGTCTCCCCGGCGTTCGTCTCCGTCGCGCCCGGAAAAACGGTCTCCGTGGATCTGAGCGTGACGTCGCTCGTCGCAACCGCGGAGACCGTGAAGCTCACGACCGTCCTGGTTCCGCCGGGGGTGACCGCCTCGTTCAGCCCGTCGCTCTCGACCTCGACACAGACCGGGTACGTGGCCCCCGGGACCAAGGCGGTGCTGACGTTGACCGTGTCGCCCACCGCCGTGAACGGCACCTTTCCCGTCACCGTGAACGGCATTTCGGGCAACGTGTCGCGCTCGATCACGTTCTACGTTTCCATTCCCGCTCCGGTCGCTCCGTCCGCACCCGGGCTGGAGCTGCAGGTACCGGTCGTGCTCGATGTGTTCGGCGCCGGAGGCTCGCACTTCACCTCGGATCTCGTGGCGGTCAACCGCAGCTCGGACGCGACCACCGTGCTCATCCGGTACGTGGCGGCGCCCGGCACTCCCGGCGAAGCGGGACCGGTGATCGCCCGCTCCATCGGCGCGGGACGCCAGCTCTACATCCCCGACGTCATCGCGTTCCTCCGCGCGAACGGCTATGCCCTCGACTCCGGTTCGTCGGCCAAGCTCGGCACGCTCTTCGTCACCTTCGCGGCCGTGATCGATCCCACCCTGGTGTTCGCGGGCTCGCGGACGTCCACGCCGAACGCGAACAAGAGCGTGGGCGGAGCCTTCGGAACGTTCTCCTCGGCCATCGCTTCGTCGGTCGGCACTCCGGCCGACCTGTTCGTCTACGGCCTGAAGGAGGACGCCTCGTTTCGCTCGAACCTGGGCCTCGTCCACAGTCCGAACGCGCTCACGTCGTTCGCATCCATCGGAGCGATCACGATCGAGGTCCAGGTGTACGACGGCGCCTCGGGCCAGCCCGCCGGAGCGCCCATCCCCGTCGTCCTGCAGCCAGGGGAGTTCAAGCAGCTCAACAGCGTCCTGCGTCTCGCGGGCGCCGCGACGAACGGCTACGTGCGCGTCCGGCGGACCGCCGGTCTCGATCGCTTCATCGCGTACGGCGTCGTCAACGACGGGCCGGCGTCAGGGGGCGGAACCTCGGACGGCAGCACCATCATGTCGGGCGGGAGCGAAGGGCTCATCCCCATCGTCCTCAGTCTGCCCGGCGGGTACCGCACCGAGCTTGCGCTGACGAACCCGACGCCTTCCACGGTGACCGTCACGCTCACCTACACGCCCTCCGAGCTCTTCGGAGGCTCGGGCGGAGGCACGGTGACGACCACGCTGGGCCCGGGCCAGCAGAGACTCGATCCCGATTCCATCGCCTTCCTGCGCTCGCTGGGCCTGAACATTCCGAGTGACGGCAGCAAGCAGGGGGGCACGCTTCAGGTGTCGGGGGCCGTCGCGCAGGCACGCACCTACAGCCCGAATCCCGATGCCGTGGTCGGTGGTACCTACGGCGTGGCGTACCCGGCTCTCGATTCCGCGCGGCGCGGGCGTTCCGGCGCGTACGTCTACGGCCTGCGTCGGGACGACTCGGTGCGCTCCAACCTCGCTCTGGCCGACGCGCGCGTGGGCGACAACAACACCGTCGAATACGTGATCGAGATCTACGACGCCGACTCGGGCTCCCTCTCTCCGGTCACCACGCTGCGGCGCGGCCTCCGCGGTGGGCAGTGGACCCAGATCGACGGCGTGCTCGAAGCGGCCGGAATCGCCAGCGGCTATGCGCGGGTGCGGCCGGCTTCGGGCTTGTCGGATTTCATCGTGTACGGCGTCGTGAACGACGGCCCATCGCCCGGCTCGCGCACCTCGGACGGGTCCTACCTGCCGATGGTCAAGGAGCCGTGAGAGGGCTCTCGTTCGAAGCGCGCTATGCTGCGCGCGACTCGGGTCGGACAGGCCATCGCCGCTTCGCAGGCTTCTTGCCTTCGAAGGGGAGGAAAGTCCGGACTCCAGCGGGCAGCGTGCCGGAGAAATTCCGGTCGGGGTAACCCGAAGGAAAGTGGCACAGAAAACGTACCGCCACGGCCGATCTTCGGAGAGGCTGTGGTAAGGGTGAAAAGGTGCGGTAAGAGCGCACCGCGAACCCCGGCAACGGGGTCGGCAGGCGAAACCCCACGCGGAGCAAGACCGAATAGGGGAACGGAAGGGGCGCCCGCCCCCGCGGTCGAAAGGCCGACGTTTCCGGGTAGGTTGCTTGAGCCCGTCCGCAAGGCCGGGCCTAGAGGAATGCTGGCCGGCTCCGACGCGCGAGCGGAGGGGTCACAGAATCCGGCTTATCGTCCGACCCGAGTCATTTTTTCACGCACCGCGCGCGCCTTGAGACAATCTCCTCCGTGGCGGAGCTCGTGGACGGCAACAACCTCATGGGGCGTCTCGGTGGAGGCACCCGTGACGGACTCGTGAAAGAGCTGGCCGATCTCGCCCGCCTGAAACGAAAACGATTCACGCTCGTCTTCGATGGTCCGCCCGAGGCGGGCCGTTCGAAGGTCCAGCCGCTCGGCGACCTCACCATCGTCTATGCCGCGCCGCGAACGGCCGACGAGGAGATCGTTCGGCGGATCCAGGAGGCGCGGGATCCGAAAGGGCTCACCGTCATCACCGACGACCGCTCGCTGGCCTCCGCCGTGTCCGCCTGCGGCGCTCGCTGCGTGGGCGTGGAGGAATTCCGCCGCGGCGCCTCCACGGCGATGCAGCGGCGCGCGACTGCCGCGCCCGAAAGGAAGACGGTGCCCGCGGTCAGCGTGAAAGACTGGGAGCAGTGGTTCGCCGATCCGAAGAACCGGAGCTCGCGTTGAAGAAGCCTGCCCGCGTCTCGCCCGGCGACCTGCTCGGCATCGCGGCGCTCTCGGGGCCCGTGAACCTCGCCGCCCTCGAAACGGGACGCGCGATGCTGAAGGACGCGGGCTACCCGACCCGCCTGGCGGGGAACATGGCGTCGCGATCGGGAGTCCTCGGCCTGGCCGGCTCGGATTCCGAGCGGCTCGAGGCCTACCGGGCCTTGCTGTGCGATCCGGACGTCAAGGCCATCCTCTTCGCGCGCGGCGGCTACGGCATCGGACGCCTGCTCGCGCAGCTCGACCCCGACGAGGTCGGCCGCCATCCGAAGATCCATTGCGGCTTCTCCGACGTGACCGCCCTTTCCGCGTTCCTTCTCCGCCGCTGCTCCCTGCCGTCGTTCCACGGGCCGATGGTCGCGGCCGACCTCTCGCGGGAGCGCGATCCTCTCTCCGCTTCGTTTTTTCCCTCGATGCTCGAAGGACGCGGGCCCGGTGAGATCGACCTGACTGACGCCGACGTGCTCGTCCCGGGTTCGGGCTCGGGTCCGCTCGTCGGAGGGTGCCTCTCGCTCCTGGCCGCGCTCGTCGGTTCACCCGACGAATTCGACTACGACGGCGCGCTCCTCTTCATCGAGGACGTCGCCGAGGAGGCATACCGGATCGACCGGATGCTCGGCACTCTGGCCCGCGCAGGCCGATTCGATAGACTGAAGGGGATTCTGGTGGGAGCCATGTCGGGGATCACGTTCGGGGGAGTCGAGGATCCGGAACGATTGCGAGACCTGTTGCTCGAACGTTTCCTGCCTCTCGGAATCCCGGTCGTGATGGGACTGCCCTTCGGTCATCGTGGACCAAACATCGTCGTCCCCGTCGGGGGGCAGGCGACGTGGGACGGACAGCGGAAGCGCCTTCGCTTCGAAGAGGAGATCGTTTCGTGAAAGTGGTTCTGAAATCGGGGACGACCAGCGGCTTCGAGGATTACATCGCGAAGATTCCCGCCGGGGGAGTGATCTTCGACGAGGGCGAGGTCGGCACGGAGATGTTCGTCATCCAATCCGGCTCCGTCGAGATCGTCAAGCGCGTGGGCGAGGGCGAGAAGCACCTGGCCACGCTCGAGAAGGGCGACTTCTTCGGCGAGATGTCGATCCTCGAGGAGATTCCGCGCACCGCGGTCGCCCGCGCCAAGACCGATTGCGAGCTGGTGAAGATCAACCAGTCCACGTTCGACGAGATGCTGCGCCACAACGGCGAGGTGGCCGTGCGCATGCTGCGGAAGCTCTCGCGCCGCCTGCGGGAAACCACCAAGCTCCTGGAGGCTTCCACCGGCATCCCGCAGTCGCTCGAGGAATCGTCCGACATCTTCACGAAGGTGGGCGAGCGCCACGAGATCTACCGCTTCATCGTCGACACGACGAACGAGGAGTTCTACCTCAACCGCGAAGGCGAGACGACGATCGGGCGCATCGATCCGGTGACGGGCATCCGTCCCGACGTCGATCTCACGAACCTCGACACGCAACGCTCCGTCTCGCGCCGGCACGCCAAGATCGTCTTCACCGGCGGCGAGTTCAAGATCGTGGAAGAGATCGGCACCATGAACGGAACGTTCGTGAACGGCCGGCGCATCCCCACCGGCTCGCCGATCTCGATCAAGGACGGCGACAAGATCCGTTCGGGCCTGGTCGACATGACGTTCCGCGTCACCCAGGAATAAACACACCTCTTGGCGACCGAGCGCACTCCGCAGCGCCCTTCGCGCGTCGCCTCGGTCCCCGCCTCCGTCTCCCCCCGCGATCCCGTCGCGGGGCTGCCCGGCATCGGCCCGTCGCGTGCCGCCGAGCTTCAGGCCGCGGGGATCGTCACGATCCTCGATCTGCTCCTGCACCTGCCTTTTCGCTACGAAGACCGCACGCGGCTCGCGTCCGTGTCGCGGCTCGTGGCGGAGGGAAGAGCCACGACCGTCAAGGGGACGATCCTCTCGTCGCGGTTGATCCGCACGCGCCGCCCTGGCTTCACCATCTTCGAGGCCATCCTCGACGACGGGACCGGGAGCCTGCGCCTGGTCTTCTTCAACCAGCCTTATCTGAGGCAGTGGCTGGTGGCCGGGCGCGCCGTGTTCGTGTACGGCGTGCCCACGCTCGGCACGAGCTTCCGGCGCGGGCTGGTGATGCAGAACCCCGAGCTCGAGATGGAGGATTCCGGAGACACGCTGGCGATGGGGCGCGTCGTGCCGATCTACCGGAAGCTGCCGGGGCTGACGCCGCGGCTGCGGCGGCGCCTCGTGGCCAAGCTGCTCGACGCGGTCGGGGGCCAGCTGCCCGACCGGCTCGAGCCGGCTCTCCGCAAGCGTCTCGCGCTGCCGCCGCTCGAGGCGTCGCTGCGCGAGGCGCATTTCCCGGGCAGCGCCGAGGGCCCGGCCGATCCGCAGGTCTGGGCCGCGCGCACCTCGCCCCATCTGGCGCGGCTCGTGTTCGAAGAGTTCCTCGAATTTCAGCTCGGGCTCCAGCGCCGAAGGCGCGCGCGCACCACGCTCACCGCGCCCGTGCTCGCCGCCAACGACGCCATCCGCGCGCGACTGCGCAACATCCTGCCCT
>JBDSFL010000502.1:0-7023 GCA_039919545.1 Thermoanaerobaculia bacterium
ACCTGAATCGTGCAACCCGCCTTCGTCCAGGCGAAGTGATGCACCGTCGCCGGCATCAACGCCCAGCCGCCGGGGCCGAGATCGGTGCTCTTCGCCGGATCGAACGTGTCTGCCATCCCCATCGACAGGGTGCCTGAGAGCACGGTCAGCTGCTCGTCGGTCGGATGCCAATGAGGGGGGATCTTGTATCCCGCTGGCATCTTGGCGCGCACCACGGACATCTCGGCCTTCGTGGGATCGCCCGAGAGGACGACCATCTGAACTCCCTTGGGGAGGTTCGGAGGGCCGGGTCCCCATTTCATCTGGCCGGGCCGCACCATCGAGTGCATCGGTGCAACCGCCGGTGACTTCTGCTCCTGGGCCGAGCCGGTCACGGACAGAAGAATGGACGCGAGAACGACGATCGACGCTGGTTTCATCCGTTCACCTCCAAGTCGAGATATTTGTGGATGCGGTCGAGCCAGAGGATATTCCATGAGCCGCGTCGATGAGGCGGGCTTGCAACGGTCGTCAGCTCCGAGTGCGGTGTTTCGCGATCGCAGGAGACTGGGACGGCGACGGTCGAGATACGGTGGGTCTCTACGTGCTCCCGGACGGGACGTTTCTTCTTCGAAACTCGAATTCCGAAGGCCCCGACGTCGTGATCGAGCTGGGAAAGTTTTCGGCCATTCCGATCAAGGGGAGCTGGAGCTCGCGCTGACGTCCCAACGCTACCGCCGCGCGTTCTCGAGGTCCGAGGCCTGCTTGGCGCCGAGAAGGTCCCGGATCATCTCCTGGATGTACGGCTTCTCCTTGAGGCTCGCGTAGGAGCCCGGAAAAAAGACGAGACCGATCTTCGCGCTCGACTTTCCGAAGTTCTTGATCACCACGGCGCAGCGCTGGTCGTGCGAGAGACGGGTGTGGTCGATCATCGGAAAGTCGAAGAAGTCGACCCAGAACTCCGCGTCGTCCGTGTCGACCTCGTGCGAGCCTTCCCTGGGGGTCTTGACCTCGAGGCGGATCTGGATCTGTTTGGTCGGAACCTCGATCTTCTCGACGACGATCGAGAACTCACGGGAGATGCGCCCGAGCGTCAGCTTGCCGGAATCGAGCGCGAGGCCGCCTGGGCTCTGAGCGACGTCGTCGAAGTCGATCGTTCGTCCGAACGATGCACCGACTCCCTCCAGCACGACCATCTCCTTGCGAACGACCTCCCGCGCGACCTTCTCGAGACGATCCCCGTTGCCGCGCGTGGCGGGCGTGGCCGACTTGGCGATGTCGCCGGCGAGCTGAACGAACAGAGGCTTGAGGTTCAGCGACTCGTGGAAGTTGTAAGCCAGCAGCTCGAGCTTGACGATGCGGTCGTCGATTGAAGCGGACTCGGGCCTGAGGAAGGACTGGATGATGGACATGAACATGTCCTTGCGCAGCGCGCTGTCGGCCTCCTCACGCTTGCTGATCAGCTCGGAGAAGAAGCGGGCCCGCGTCTCCTCCGACTGGCGCTTCTCGAGGAATTGCGAGCCGAAGAAACCGAGACCGGCGACAGCGAGCGCGGCGAGGAGACCGCCGACCGGGTGGAGAACGATCGCGGCCTTGTCCCACCCGTCTTTCTGCTTCTCGGTCATCTCTACTCGGCCTTCAGCGTGTACTTACCGTCCTTCTTCTCGAGGTGGAAGTTGTACCGAGCCGACTCCGCGTAGGAGTGGACGACCGCGGCGGGCGACTCGCTTCCCATCTTCACGGTGAGCGTGCATTTGCCTTCCGCCGAGGCGAATAAGCGGTAGGCGCCGTTCTTGTCCGTCGCGCCGGGTACGCTCGTGGCGCCGCAGGCCATCGTCACGGGAACGCCTTCCTTCACGAGCTTTCCCTGATCCTTGATCGTGCCGTAGATCTCGCCGGCCGCCGCGGCGGTCGGGATCGCTGCGATCGCGAGCAGCATCGCCAAGACATGTTTCTTCAATGTGACCTCCAGCTCTGCAGGTCAAAGTCTACGCGACCCCTTGCACCGACCAGAAAAGGAGCCCATGCCGGCGGGAGCGAGACTTCGAGTATCCTATAGGGGCAATCACAGGCCTGAAAGGATCACCCATGTCACGCATCACTGCCGCTCTCCTCGGATTCGCGCTCCTCGGAGGGTCCGCCCTCGCGGAGGAACGCACCGGAACGCTCTCTGTCGTCAGGCACATTCCCCTGGACCAGATCCAGCAGAGGGCCGTCGGACCGCTGGCCGTCGACCCGCTGGCGATCTACTCGAATGTCACGACCAACCTCGGGACCACCATCACCCAGGGCGCCGCTGCCGGGGGAATCACGCGGCTGGTCATGGACGACCTTACCTTCACGACGAATCCCGGTGTGTCGAATGTGACGACTGTCCGCTTCAGCGTGTTCAACGGAAATGCGACGACTCAGTCAGTTCGCGCCCGAATTCGATTCTGGAATGCCGACAGCGCCACGATGATCGGCACCGTGCCCGGCCCCGGCACGTACTATGCGCCCGGCGGCGCCGGCACGGAGGTGGGTTTCAGCTTCGCCGCGTTCTCGTTTGCCCCCGGTATCACCATCCTCGCGGGCAATCTGGGTGCCGGGTTCGCGGTGCCGGCTGGGGCGACGACCACGCTCTGGGCGGGACTCACCTTCGACAACGTGGGCACGACGACCGCTGCCACGAACACGGAGCTGAGCCTCTTCGGACAGGTCGCGTTCGGGCCCGTCGACCTCGGCTCCAGCACGGCGGGGGGCGGATTCGAAACGACGGCCGCTGGCTCGTTCTTCACCACGGCGAATCCCGCCGGCGCCGCCGCCACGTTTGGAGGCTCTCCGGCGTTCAATCTGGGCTGGGAGTTCGTCGTCACGACGCTTCCGGTCCAGCTGCAGCACTTCGCGGCCGAGTAGGGCCTTCGGAGAAGCGGTAGCCGTGCGGCTACCGCTTCCCGCGCCCCCGGCATTCGCGCAGTCGTCGATCTCATCAGAGCTCCTCTAAACGACAGATCCCACGGTGAATTCATACGGATCGTGGTCCCCGATCCCGGCAATCACGCAAGCCTTTCGGCGGGCACCGCCGCGGGCGTTTTTCGATCGAGCGACTCCGGCGAGAGTCGAGCCAGATCGATGCGCTCCACGAGTATGACGGCACGCTGATTTTCGTCTCCCACGACCGCTGGTTCGTCTCTCGGCTCGCCAATCGGATCATCGAGATCTCACCCAAAGGGCTGAACGATTTTCGGGCGACCTACGAGGAATATCTCGATCGGGGGTTTGGGGGTGGAGCGAAGCGGAAGCCCCGACAAAAGACAGCCGGCATCAGAGCAGAGCAGGACGCTTCCCAACCTGGGGCCGGGAAGCTACAACGTCACCGAGACCCTGCCTGCGGGCTGCCTGCGACAGCCCTTGAACGAACCGTACTCGCGGAGCGGTTTCGCCTGACCTCCTTCGCATTTGTCTGGGGACTTCGTGCCTGGAATTTGCAAAGAGCTTCGAACTGAAGCGCGCACGGTCGCTGTCAAGATCCCGCTTGGAAGGACGCGGCCTGAGCGCGGCACGATAGTCAATCGCCCAGGTTCCGCGCACAATCAGAGGAGAAGGCCCTGGGACATGGGCGCGAGAACGGCGAAGCGGGAGCTTCGCCGCTCCACGAAAGGCTGCTTCCTATGACACAGGGCCCGACCCGGCGAGACATCCTGACGTATGCCGCCACGGCAGCAGCCGCCGCCGCAGCAGCGCGCGCGATCCTCGCTGAGGGCCCCGACGAGGAGCCGCGGGTTCGGCCCGGCCACGTGTTCTTCAGCCTCGCGCACGAGGAGGATCACCGGAGCGCGACGTACTGGGTCATCGGCGGCGGACAGCGCCGACGCCTGGTCCCCCTTTCGGAGCAGCCCGCGACGCTCGAGGCAGCGCGGCGAACGAACAGGTTCCTGGGGAACGTGCCCGACGACGCGGTCACGCACTTCCTCCCGGGATCCCTCCTGGCCACGGACCAGGTGGTACTCCACTACATCCTCAAGCAATCGCCGCTCGGCAACAGCGGCGCGCCGACCGGCGCGTGGTCGATGTCGTCGATGTTCTTCACGCTCCCGCCCGCCGCCGTGCGCGCCGCCTATGCGCGCGCGCCGCGGAGCGCGGCAAACGTGCTCCACCTCTCCGAGAAGCGCAACTTCTACGGCCACTCCGCGGCCGTGACGCTCGACGACTTCCTCGAGGAGGAGTCGCTGAAGGACCTCGCGGATCACGCCACCTCCCTCGTCGGTCTCCATCCGGAGGCGCTCAGCGTCGAGGGCGGGAGCGCGGCGCACATCCAGCGGAACCTGATCCAGGGAAAGGGCGACACCCGCCTGCTCCCGCTGATGCTCAAGCTCCGCTCGCTCGGTGAGGCCGCGCCGGAGACGAACGCGTCGGCGCCGAACGCGAAGGGGTGGGCGACGCTCCGTCCGCTCACTGACCTCGACACGGGCGAGCCCCTTCAGGCGCGTGTCGGCTCCCTCAAGGGCCTCGCCCTCTACCACCCCGAGTGGCATCCCGAGGTGAAGGCCGCGGCGGGGGCGGTGATGAAGACGGTCATCCGCGACGTGAAGGACGACTCCTCGCTCGGAGCCGATGTGACTCCGGGGAGCGGCGCCCTCAAGACGACGGGCACCACCGGGAAGGTCTGGCACCGCCGCGACGGGGTGACCTCGGTCTCGCACACGGGCTTCTCCGCGCTCGGCGACGCGTCGCCGAAATACACACTCACGACCGCCGGGACGTACGGCGGCTACGCGGTCCACGCGAGCCTCTCCCAGCCGTCCGGCGGCGGCGTCCTCGTCGCCCTCACGTTCGAGAACTGGTACGTCCGCTGGCTCGGGCTCTGGGTACAGTTCCGGGACGGGAAGGGCGACGCGATCGCGACGAAGGATCTCCCCGCGAACCTCCAGCACTCGGGCAACTCCTTCACGAAGGTCCTCGTCGGGGTCGTCAGCCCCGAGTGGACGCTCTACGGCATCCCGCTCGAAGAGTCGACCGCGGCCGCCTCGTTCCCATGGCCGGACGCCGCCGAATCGGCCGGCGTCGAGGCCTCAGGCCTGTCGTTCTCGGCGCCCAGCCCGTCGGAGGGGTCCGACTTCATCGGCACGTTCCTCACCCTCATGTTCAACATGATCGTTCCGGTGGCGCTCATCGCGGTCGGCGCTGCCGTCGATCTGACGGTGATCCAGAAGCTCGTCGTCGTCCCGGGGGTCCAGCTCGCCTTCCGCGAGATCGCGCTCCTCTCGATCGACCTGACGAGCGCCAGCACGAAGAAGAACATGGCCACGGCGTTCTGGAAGGCGCTCGTCGGACAGGCCGTGAGGGGCGTCTTCAAGCCGATCGTCGAGTTCCTGGCGCGGATCGTGGAGCGGATGGTCCAGTACGTCATCGCCGCGGAGCTCGAGGACGCGATCCCGATCGCCGGCCAGATCGTGGAGGCCATCACCACGATCGGCGCGCTGGCCGACATCGCCGAGACGACCGGCGAGCTCATCGCCTCGCCCCCCTCGTACGACTCACAGCTCGTCATCACGCAGGATGTGACGGTCACGATCGAGAAGGACCCGAAGGACGACACGCTCCCGAAGTCCGCGACGCTCTGCGTCGTGAAGCTCCTGTCCGACGCGGGGGGCGCGCCGCGCGTCGCGACGGTGACTCCGGATGTCTCGAGGACGAGCCTGTCGGTGACGTTTCCCGCGCTGCCCCGCGGTGGGCGGATCAGCATCTCGGCCGGGTTCTACGGCGGCACGGCGACCGCGCCGATGGCGCACCTCGTGGGGCAGGCGTCGAGCGGGCTCGTGCCGAACGCGTCCGGCGGCCACACGATCGTCCTCACGGAGATCCCCGTGAAGATCGACGCGTCGACGGTCTACGTCCACAGCAGGAAGACGACAGTCGACGGGTCGGGCGCGCTCGCGTGGGCGGCGCTCCCCGCGCCGACCGACAGCGCGGATCCGCTCTCCATGAACCCGCCGAGGAGCCTCTGCGACGAGCGCGCGCTCTGTGACTTTCGGAGCGTCACGGTGAGACAGGGAACCGGCGCCCTGCAAGGTTACGTCGGGTGGGCGTACCAGGGTCAGGGCTCCTCGTGCGGGGGCGGCGACGGGAAAGTCGACCGGCTGTCGAACCTCGGCACCGTCCCGGGCGCCGGCGGGTACGCGACCGTGAAGTGCGGGCTCCAGTCCGGAGCCTCCGGCGCGAAGCTCGTCTACAGCCTGCTCGGGCGTCCCGCGCAGGCCGCCACCGCGCTCGTCGACTTCTATCTCGACCCGGCGACGCGCCTCATCCGCGGGGTGAGCCTCGACACGAATCCGCCCGCCTTCGAGGATCCGTCCGTGCCGGGCACGGCGTTCGGGAAGCTGAACTTCGACTCCACCGCGCTCGTGCACCATCCCACGGGAACGCTCGTGAGCATCAACGAGGGGACGCACCACTTCGAGAGCGTCCGGCTGCCCGACACGCCGCTCGAGGACGCCGAGGCGGCCGTGAAGCTCGTCGCCAACGTCTACGGCGGTCAGGGCCGGCGGCCGGGGCTCCTCTCCTCGCCGCGCGCCGCGGCCGTGTCTCCCGACGGCGTGATCGTCGTCCTCGAGGCGGGGAACAACCGGCTCCAGGCGTTCGACGTCGCGGGCAACGCGGTGCGCTTCTTCAGGAATCAGCCGGACCCGTGGTTCCTCGCGCTCGACGCCACGAAGAGCGGCGACACCGTCTACCTCGACGTCGCCATCGAGCATACGGGCTACGTCTACGTCCTCTCGTACAATCAGGGGTCGAGCCCGTTCGCGTACCGGCTCGACGTCTACGCGCCCGACCAGAAGGGGACGGCGCCGATCACGACGACGCCGCGTGTCTACGCGGCGCGCGTGACAGTCGACTTCTGGCGGAACCTCTACACGCTCAACTACGACGAGCTCGCGCGCCCGGGACATGCCGCCGAGCCGTCCGTCAGCCTCTGGGTTCCCGAGGCGCGCGCGTGACGCGCCGCGCCGTCGTCCTGCTGCTGCTCATCTGCGCCCGCGCGCTGGCGGCCGGGCCGCCGGCGAA
>JBDSFL010000511.1:0-2875 GCA_039919545.1 Thermoanaerobaculia bacterium
CGGATCGAGACGTGGGTCCTCTGGGGAACGCAGCGCGCGAGCCTCGAGCGGCTCGTGGGAGGAGCTCTTTGAAGCGAGGCGTGGAAATGAATCGTCACTCCCGACGCGCGTTCGCGGCTGTGGGCGCCGTGCTTTCTCTATCCGCGCTCGGAGCCTGCGGCGCCCGCGAGGTCAAGGAGCCCGCACCCGGCGGCGTCCATGTGCGAGTCGCCGCGGCAGCGCTTCATGACTTCACCGTGCGTCTCGACGTCTCGGGCCGGATCGTCCCGCCGGCCGATCGCCAGGCCTCGGTCTCCTCGCCCGTGTCCGGGCGAATTCAGGACGTGGCCGCGCGCGAGGGACAGGTCGTGAGGGCGGGAGAGGTGCTGGCCCGAGTCGATGCGCGTCCGCTCGAGGACGCCGTGCGCTCGGCCGAGGCAGCCCTGAAGCGCGCCCAGGCCGACAGCGAGTTCAAGCGCAGCGTGGCGCGCCGTTCCCGTGAGCTGTTCGACAAAGGTGTGACGGCGCGTCAGGAAGCCGAGTCGGACGAAGCTGCGGCCGTCGCGGCCGATTCGGCGACCGTCGAAGCGAAGGCAAGCCTCTCGGTTGCCGAGCGCAACCGGAGCTTCGCCCAGGTCGCGTCGCCGTTCGACGGCGTCGTCGTCCGCGTGCTGAAACATCCGGGTGAGCAGGTGGACGGCACGCCCGCGACGGCCATCGTCGAGGTGGCGGGCCTGCATCCGCTCGAGGTGAGTGTCGACGTTCCAGCCGCGGCGCTGGCGCTCGTCCACGCCGGAGATCCAGCGCAGGTGACGATCGGCGGAACGTCGGCGGGGGCGCCGCGTGCTTTCGCTGCCAGGGTGGTCCGCGTCGCGGGCGCCCTGGACGCCGCGTCCCTCGTCGGAGGGGTGCGCCTTCGATTCACTGCGTCCGAGCCCGCGCTCGCCCTGGGCACGCCGGTCGACGTCGCGTTCGTGGTCGAGCAGGTGAAGGGATCTCTTTCCGTTCCGAAACGCGCGGTGCGGCGCGGTCCGGAAGGCGGAGCCGAGGTCGTGCTCGTCATCGACAAGAAGACGAAGGCGGCTCCGGTCGAAACCGGTCCTGAGGACCGCGGGCTCATCGCGATCCGTTCGGGCCTGAAGGTCGGAGACGTGGTCGTGGTGGACGATCCGCTGGGGCTCGAGGACGACGTGGCCGTCGATGCGAGCGAGGCCCCCAAGACCGTCACGACCGCGGTGACCGCGCCATGAACCGCGGCGCGGCGGGCGACCCGGCGAGAGCCGCCGCATGACGCTGTACGACCGACTGGTCCGGCAGCGGTCGCTCGTCTTCGTCGTCACCGTGGGGCTGATGCTGGCGGGCATCGTCTCGATGCGAAGGCTCGGCACGGGCATCTACCCCGAAGTGGAGTTCCCGCGCATCGTCGTGGTCGCCCGCGCGACGGACCTGCCGCCCGAGGAGATCCAGGCTTCGGTCGTCCGTCCGCTGGAAGAGTCGCTGGCGACGGTGCTCGGGCTGCGCAGCATGCGCGTGCGCATCATCCGTGGCGCGGCCGAGCTGGCGTTGCAGTTCACCGACGGCACGGACATGTGGCGCGCCCTTCAGCTGGTCGATGCGGCCGCTGCCCGCGCCCGCACGAACCTGCCGGCCGACGTCGAGATCGAGACGGAGAAAGTCACGCCGGCGGACTTCCCGATCCTCTCCTACAACCTCGTCGGCGGAACGGCGATCGAACGCCGCGAGATCGCCGAGCAGGTGATCCGCCCCGTCTTCTCGCGGGTACCGGGAGTGGGAAGCGTGGAGGTGGTGGGGGGCGATCCGCGCGAGATCCAGGTCGTGGCCGACCCCGCGAAGCTCGCCGCCGCGGGCCTGCGTCCGAGCGAGCTGGCCAAGCGCGTGGGTGACGGCATCACCCGCCGGTCGGTGGGCCGGTTCGACACGCTGCGGCAATCGGCCACCGTGCTGGCCGAGTCGTCCACGCTCAGCGTCGAGACTCTGCCGCGCCTGGCCATCGCCGCGAGCCGCAACGGCAGCCTCCAGCTCGGGTCAATCGCGGAGGTGTTCGAGGGAGCGCCCGACCGCACGCTCGCGGTCCATGCCCCGGATGGTGACGCCGTGCAGCTGAGCATCTCGCGGATGCTGGGCGCTTCCGCGCCCGAGGTCGTCTCGGGCATCGAGGCCGCGGCGAGGTCGCTGCAGCTTCCGGCGGGCGTGACCCTGAAGGAGGTCTATAACCAGGGGGGCCTCATCCACGACGCGATTCTCGGGATCCGGGATGCGATCGGCATCGGCATCCTCCTCACCGTCGGCGTTCTCGCTCTGTTCCTCCGGAACGCGCGCGCGGGGCTGCTCGCGGCGCTGTCGGTCCCCGTGGCGCTCATCACCACGTTCTTCGGCATGTCGCTCTTCGGACAGACCTTGAACCTGATGTCGCTCGGCGGCATGGCGATCGCCATCGGCCTCGTCATCGACGATGCCATCGTCGTCGTCGAGGCGATCGTGCGCCGCCGAGAGGACGGCGCCGAGGACGAGACCGCCGTGTCCCAAGGGCTCCACGAGATGACCTCTCCCGTCATCGGCACGACGATCACGACGATCGTCGTCCTGCTTCCTCTCGCGCTCCTCACCGGCCTGGTCGGCAGCTTCTTCAAGGCGCTCGCCCTCACGCTCTCCGTCGCCGTCTTCGCCTCGCTTCTCTTCGCTCTGCTCGTCCTGCCGCTCCTGTCGAAACGGCTCGCGGCCAGGAAGAGCGCGGGCGAGGATCGGATGACGCGGATCCACGGACGCGCGCTCGCAGTCGGCGGCCGCCATCGCGCCGTCCTGGGCCTCGCCACCCTGGCCCTCGTGGTCGTCGCGTTCTTCGCGGCGCGCCGCATGCCCTCGGGATTCCTGCCCG
>JBDSFL010000515.1:0-3296 GCA_039919545.1 Thermoanaerobaculia bacterium
AGCGCCGTGGGGTACGGGGTTGCGGAGGGAGGGCACACCGCTCTCCATACGATGCTCGCCTCCTGCGCTCCGGGATTGGCCGTCGTGAACATCGGGAACGGATTCGGCGCGGCCACTCTCGCGGTCAAGATCTTGCGCACGCGATGAAGGTCCTCTACATCGACTCGGTCGGCGGAATCGCGGGAGACATGTTCCTGGGCGCGGCGCTCGACGCCGGATTCACGACTCTCCACGAGCTGCAGAGCATCGTTTCGGCATGGCTGCCGGAGCGCATGGCGCTCTCTTCGGCGGAAGTGAACCGGAGCGGAATGCGGGCCCGAACATTTCTCGTGGAGATCGACGCCGCGACCGTTCCGCATCGGCACCGCCACCTGGCCGATGTGGAACGCCTCCTTTCGACCTGCCCGATCTCGCCGCGAGCGCGCGAGATCGCCGGCGCCATGTTCCGGCGGCTCGCCGAAGCCGAGGCGAAGGTGCACGGACATCCGCTCGAGCGCGTCCATTTCCACGAGGTTGGCGCGACCGATTCGCTCGTCGACTTCGCGCTCTCGGCTCTCGTGCTCGACCGTCTCGACGTGCGGATCGCGGCCTCACCCGCGATGCCGGGGCGCGGCCATATCACGATGGAGCACGGCATCTGGCCCGTTCCCCCGCCCGGCACGGCGGAGGTCTTTCGTGCGGCCGGAATTCCGATGCGTGCGGTGCCCGCCACTTTTCCGTGGGAGAACGCCGAGCTGACCACCCCCACCGGCGCGTGCCTGCTCGCGCTGGCCGAACGGTTCGGCGACCTTCCGGCCGGCCGGGTGGAGGCGATCGGCGTGGGAGCGGGAACGATGAACATCCCGGGCTTTCCCAATGTCGTCCGCCTCCTGCTCGTCGAGCCGGGCACGGCGTCGGGGACTGCCACGAATCGATTCGACGAAGATCGGGTCTCCCTGCTCGAGACCTGGATCGACGACATGCCGGGAAATCTGCTGGCCGCGGCAATGGACGAGATCCTCGCCGCGGGGGCGTACGACTTCGCGATCACGAGCGCCACATTCAAGAAAGGGCGCGTGGGCTATCGCGTGGAGGTCATCTCTCCGCTCGATCGCACGCAGGAGGTCGCCGCGGCGATCCTCGGCCGCACGACCTCGATCGGCCTGCGGATTCGCGAGAGCGATCGCTGGAAGCTCTTCCGCAACGAGACACGAATGAGCGACGGCACCGTCGGCAAGCTCGTGCACGATGCGGACGGGCGGATCGCCCGTGCGGCGCCCGAGACCGACGCTCTGAAGGAGCGCTCGACCGGGGGCGGCGCCGCACCCATGTTCGGCTGGCGCATCGAGGATCGCTCCGGCCCTCACCGCTGACGCGCGCGCGGTTAGATTTCGGGCGCTTTGCACACTTCCTGGGGAAAGTACGTCGCAGCGCTTCCACGGATCGGATCCTCAGGTGTTTGATTCCGATCCGTCGAAAGGGGTCCAACATCGTGAGGACCATGAAACAGAAGTGCCGACGTCCGGGGCCGCGAGGAGCCTGCGCGCTGGTAGTTCTGCTCTCGGTCGTCTCCGCACCAGGGGCTGCGCAGTGCCTCGTCAACGGGGCGCTCCGGCAGTTCCATCCCAACGGCAGTCCCCTCGGGTACGGGCCCGCAGGGCATTTCAAGAGCGGCTTCGCGACGACCATCGAGCTGTACACCGTGGGCACGGTGAATCGCCTGATCCTGCACGAGAACTTCGGCTACACGATCTACGATCTTTCCACGCCGTCCGTGCCCGTCGCCTCCGCGGCATTCGATATCGAGAACCTGCAGGGGACCTGGGGGAAGTCAGGCGACGGGTTCAGCACCATCGTCGCGGCCACGGCCTCGGCCGACGGGTCGCGCGCGCTCGTGTCCACGCGCGCCATCCCTCACGGAACTCTCCTGATGAAGCCGACCGGCGGGGCGTTCGAGTTCGCCGGGGAGTTCAACCCCAGCTCCGCCAACAGCCTCGTGATCGATCACCTGGGCAGCCGGTACCTCGGCTACGCCCTCTTCGGTCAGGGCTCCACCACGCCTTTGCGCGTCGCCGATGTGACCAGCTTCGTGAGCGCCCCAAACCACGACAAGCCGGGCTCGGTCGCGGGCGAGACCGTCTCCGGCCTGCGCAGCGGATACGGCCTGGTGCGCGCGGGTCACTTCCTGGTTTACAGCACCGGCGACGCGATCGTCGTCGTGGATGCCAGCAATCCGGGGCCCGTGGGCAGCATCGCCAGCTCCATTTCTGCCCATTCTTTTGCGCTCTCCGACTTCGGCCTTGCCGACTCCGACTACGTCGGCGATTTCGCCGCCGCGGTGCATCCCGATGACGGGAAGCTGTACGAGATCTATCTCTCCGTGAATGGCGGCGCGCCAGGCGTGTGCGGGGGTTCCGGCGCAGGAAACACCTGCCACCGCCACGGCGTGGACCCAGCGCGCCAGCACCGCGTCCAGCGTTTCAGTCAGCGTGGAGCGGGTGCCCAGCGGGCTCTTCGTGCTGGAGCCCTGCCGCATGCTGGATACGCGGGAACCCTCCGGGCCCGTGGGCGGGCCAGCGCTGCTCGCGCAATCGGCGCGTCAGTTCCCGGCGACCGGCTCCTGCGGGATCCCTTCGACGGCCCGAGCGCTCGTGGCAAACGTGACGGTGGTGAATGGCCAGACCTCGGGTGTCCTGCGCGCCACTTCGGGGGACATGGCCATGTCCGTGGCCAGCGTCGTCCCGTTCTCGGCTGGGATCGTGCGCGGGAACAATCTGGTGCTCCGCCTCTCGGTGAATTCGGGAGGGACGCTGGCCATCCGGAACGACTCCGATGGGCCCGTGAACGTGATTCTCGACGTGAGCGGCTACTTCGAGTGAGCCCCGGCGCGGCCGGCGGGCTCTGTGGGACAATCGCAATGAGAACGCGTTGCGGACGATTCACTCCCGAGTCAGAGCCCGTTCTCTCACCCACGGAAGGGGGTTCTCCATCACCACTCCCCAGGCCCCGACTCTCCGTCGTTGCATCCGATTCATCGCGGCCAGCCTCGTCCTGCTGATCCTCAGCGCGGTCTCGGGCGCCGCGCGGGGACAGTGCACCACGAATGGCACCTTCGAGCAGTTCCATCCGCAGGGAAATCCGCTCGGATACGGTCCGGCGGGCCACTTCAAGAGCGGCTTCGCGGGGTCCATCTCCTCGTACACGGTGGCTGGAGCCAGGAGGCTGATCGTCAGCGAGAATTTCGGCTACACGATCTACGGCCTCGCGAACCCGAACCTGCCCACCGTTCTCGGCGCGCAGGACATCGAGAGCCTCCA
>JBDSFL010000530.1:0-3033 GCA_039919545.1 Thermoanaerobaculia bacterium
TTGAAGCCGGGTCCCGACGAGCCGGCACGCGACTCCCAGGCCACGTTCCTGGAAGAAGCCCGCCGCCGCGTGCTGCGCGCGATGGAAGCGTTCGAGCGAGGGGGAACGGTCGATTCCTTCGACCAGCTCCCGGAACCGAGGGATCGGCGAGACGAGCGCTGACGACACGGGCGCGACCGGGACGAGCGCTACCGAGTCGAGGATGCTCGCGCGAACGGCGTCGACTTGGTCGTCAGCGCTCGACCTCGAACCCCGGAGGCGGCGTCAGGATCGGCTCCTTGGCCATCAGCGTGGTTCCGTCGATCGGCAGCAGCACCGCGTGGGTGTTGGCGCCGAAGGTCACGTTGAGCTCGTAATAGCCGTGCGGCGAGACCGCGATGAGCGTGCCGGGGATCTGCTTGAGCTCGGCGAGCGGGCATGTGACCCAGACCTTCATCGGGATGTCCATCGGCGCTCTCCTTCGATTATTCGATCTCGCGTGCGGCGTTCGGCTCGAGGCTGCGATTGTAGCCGCTACTCGACCGAGTCTTCGCCCCCCTCGTCCTCGTCGCCCTCGGCGTCGTCGCCCCCTTCGCCGCGGTACTCCTTGAGCTTCCTCTGCAGGGTGCGCAGGCCGATGTCCAGCTTCTCGGCCGCACGTCGGCGATTTCCGCCGGACGTCTGCAGCGCGGTGAGGATGGCCTCCTTCTCGATCTCGGCCATCGTCTTGCCGATGAGCGCGAGCGAGGAGACGGCGTTCTCGGCAGCGCGCAAGGACGCACCTTCCGCCGCGCGCTCCTTGCCGCGGATGGAATCGGGGAGGTCGTCGAGGTCGATGCGCGAGCTGGACGCGAAGAGCACGGCGCTCTCGAGCACGTTCTTCAGCTCACGCACGTTGCCCGGCCACTCGTACTGCACGAGCGCGGTGAGCGCGGCGGGCGTGACGCCGGTGACGTTGCGCTCGTGCTCCTTGGCGAAGACGTCGCGGAAGCGCTCGACGAGGAGCGGGATGTCGTCCCGCCGCTCGCGCAGAGCCGGGATGTCGACCGTGACGACCGACAGCCGGTAGAAGAGGTCCTGCCGGAAGCGCCCGGCCTCGATCTCCTTGGCGAGATCGCGGTTCGTGGCGGCCACGAGGCGGAAATCCACTTCCTTCGATTCGTTGCCCCCGACCGGCGTGACCCGTTTTTCTTCCAGCACGCGAAGGAACTTCACCTGAAGCTCGGGCGGCATCTCGGAAACTTCGTCCAGAAAGAGCGTTCCGCCGTGCGCCTGCTCGATGCGCCCCGTACGCTTCACCATCGCTCCGGTGAACGCGCCGCGCTCGTGCCCGAAGAGCTCGGACTCGATGATCTCCTTCGGGATCGCGCCGCAGTTCAGCGCCACGAACGCGCGCGCGCGGCGCGGCGAGTTGTGATGCAACGCGTTCGCGACGAGCTCCTTGCCCGTGCCGGATTCTCCCGCCACGAGCACGGTCGTCCGTGTGGGCGCGACCACGCGGAGCCGCTCGAAGAGACGTTCCATGGGGCGCGACACGCCGAGGATCGCCTCGAAGCCGTAGCGCTTGTCCAGCCGCTCGCGCAGGTTGCGGATCTCGCCGGCCTGCTTGGCCCGGGTGAGCACGGCCGCGGCGCGGAGCCTCAGGTCGTCTTTCGACAGGGGTTTGGCGACGTAGTCCACGGTGCCGAGCGCGCGCGCCTGCAGGAGCGTCTCCACATCGCCGAAAGCCGTGACGAGCAGCACGGCCACGTCGGGCCGGATGCCGATGAGCTCGGTGGCGAGCTCGAGGCCGGTCTTCCCGGGCATCTTCAGGTCGGTGACGACGAGCGCGACGGAGGGATCCTCCTGCGCCCGCGCGAGCGCGGAATCGGCATCGCCGAACTCCTCCACCCTTCGGCCATCGGTTTGCAGGGTGAGCGCCATGGCGCGGCGGCTCGCGGCGTCGTCGTCTACCACGAGGATGAGGCTGTCTTTCGCGGGGGCCGCGGTCGCGGGAACAACGGTGGCGCTCAACTCTTCTCCTCGATCATCTTTCCCGCCGTCCCGGGCATTCCTGTCGCCGTCATGAGCGCGGCATCGAGATCGTCCTCGCTCCAGATGGGCACGCCGAGACCCCGGGCCTTCTCGATCTTGCTCCCGGGATCCTCACCCGCGATGACCGCGGTCGTCTTCTTGGAAACGCTTCCTGTCACTTTTCCTCCGGCCGTCTCGATGGCGGCGGCGGCCTCGTCACGTGTCCGCCGCGGCAGGGTCCCCGTCAGGACGAAGACCTGCCCCGCGAGGGGCCCCTCACCGGCGGGACGTGGACCGACCTCCGTCATACGGACGCCGGCCCTCCGGAGTTTTTCCAGGACCTCCCGGTTGCTCTCGTGGGTGAACCAGTCGCGGATCACCCGGGCCGTCTCGGGCCCGATCTCGGACACGGACATCAGGGTCTCGGCAGTCGCCTCCTCCAGCGCTTCGATGCTGAGGAACCGGCGGGCGAGGAGGCGGGCGGTCTTCTCCCCCACCTGCCGGATGCCGAGGCCGTAGAGCACGCGCGAAAGCCCTGCGTCGCGGGAACGTTCCACCTGCGCGATCACGTTCGCGGCAGACTTCTCCCCCCAGCGCTCGAGGGGAGCCAGCGCTGCTGCGTTGAGCGTGTAGAGCGACGGGACATCGGTCAGCAGGCCGTGGGAAAGAAGCTGGTCGATCCGCTCGGCACCGAGCCCCTCGATGTCCAGGGCGCGCCGGGAGACGTAGTGGCGAATGGCCTCCTGGCGCTGCGCGGGGCAGGCCAGGTTCACGCAGCGGAACGCCACGGCCCCTTCCTCGCGCGTCACGCGCTCGCCGCAGACGGGGCAGTGCACGGGGAGCGCGAAGGGAACGGAATCCGCCGGCCTCTTGTTCAGGTTCACGCGCGTCACCTTCGGGATGACGTCGCCCCCCTTCTCCACCGCCACGGTGTCGCCCACGCGCACGTCCTTGCGCGAGAGGTCTTCATAGTTGTGGAGCGTGGCCCGCTTGACGGTGGTGCCCGCCAGGAGAATCGGCTCGAATTCTGCGACCGGGGTG
>JBDSFL010000704.1:0-6156 GCA_039919545.1 Thermoanaerobaculia bacterium
GACGGACGCCCGCGAAGTGCTTCACCGTGTCGCCGCTGCCGGAGTCGTCTCCGCTTCCTGGACCGTGGACGAGCCCGTCGCCGAAAAGGCGTGTGGCGAGATGGGCGCGGCTGCGGGTGAGGGCCCCGAAGATCTCGTGATGCCGCGCCCGGGGCGGCAGCGTCAGGTCGCGCCAGCGCAGCCGCAGATCCTTGATGCCGCGGCTGCGCACGTCGATGAGATCGCCGATGAGCCCCGTCACCGGATGCGCGGGGGCGCGCAGGAGCGTGCTGGAGAGGTGCGCGAAGCGGGCCAGGTCGGCCCCGTCCAGCGGCGCGCCGAGCGCGATGGTGCGCGTGACCGCCGGGAGCCAGCGCGAGCCGCCTTCCGCCGCCGCGGCATGGCAGGCGTACCGGACCACGACGCCCCCCATGCTGTGCCCGATGAGAACCAGCTCGTCCACCCGCGTGGGGTACGCGGCGACGAGCGCCTCGAGGAGCCGTGCCAGCCCCGTTCCGTTCACGTCGATGGGGAGTCCCGTGTTGTAGCGAAGAAGGAACGGCGTGTACCCGAGCTCGGCTGCCAGGAGGGACGCATACGTGGTGTCGACCCCGCCCTCGACACCGGGCGGGAAATGCCACACGGCCTCGTCGCACCCCAGCCCGTGCACCAGGACGCACAGACGCGGCGTGGCCTGCGGAAACGCTTCGCGCAGCGCCTCGGGGGAGAGCGGCAGGGTGCGGCCGCGATGCTGGAACGCCATCTCGATGGCGAGCGCGTTGCCGCGCGCGTGCAGGTGATCGCCGACGAAGCCGTTGAGCGCGCTCAGGCCGCGCCGCAGCCAGCGCTCCGAGGGGGCGCGGCCGCCTGCCTGGTGTCGCGCTCGCGTCTCGGAGTCGTGGCTGCTCATCGTGCGCGCGGCGTGCGTGTCATCGGGGCGCGATCACGGTGCGGCGATCGGTTCACGGCACCAGAAGATGAAGTCCGTGATGGCGGGCGCGGCGCCCATGGATTTCACGAGCGTGGCGACCTGCGCGCGGTGATACCAGGAGTGCCCGAAGAGCTGCGTGAGGATGTCCTCCACGCCCGTCTTGAACCACTCGCCCTCGGTGCTCTGGTACACGACGACGCGCTCGAGATCGGAATCGCTCAGCGAAGCGAGGTAAGCCGTCCAGAGGTTCTGGACGACCGCCAGGTCGCCCGCGACCGATTCCAGCGCCAGCTCGTGCGGGAAGAGCGATTTCGGCCCTTCCTTGGTCACGCCGAGCCGGGCGAGCCAGAGCCGCCGCGCCGCGGTCGTGTGGGCCAGCAGCTCGAGCGCCTTCATGAATCCAGGCTCGTCCCGCTGGACGAGGTCGAGGCCGGCGAGCGACGCGAGGACCTTCTCGTGACTGTCTTTCTCGTACTCGTACCAGCGCAGGAAGCGGGCCGCCATCGCCATGAGGAAATGGTACAGCGTGGCGGGGAAGATTCCAGCGTCAGGCCTCGAAACCGGCGGATTTCTCGGGGCGGTCGTGGCGTACCTCGTAGACCGGAAGGGTCAGGCCGAAGAAGATCGAGGCCATCCTCAGCGTCAGAACGGTCAGCATCCCGAGACCAGCCGCCAGGCGGTGGGGCGCCCCGAGCCCCTGGACCACGTAGAACACGCTCGTGCCTCCGAGAGCCGCCGTGGCATAGAGGCGCCCGCTGCGCAGGATCAGCGGGATCTCGGCGCAGAGCACGTCGCGCACCACGCCGCCGGCCACACCCGAGATCACACCCATGAGAATGATGACCATCGCCGAGCGGGTGACCTCTTGCGCGATCTCGGCTCCGCTGATGGCGAAGAGCGAGAGCCCGAGCGCGTCCGCGACGAGAAGCATGCGGACAGGGGGGCTGCGGAACCGCGTGTAGAGAACGGTGAAGATCGTCGCGCCCAGGATGATCGGAAGATAGATTGCGTCGCGCACCCAGAACACGGGCAGCCTTCCGAGGAGCAGATCGCGCAGCGTGCCGCCGCCGATGGCGGTGACGACCGCGATGACGAGGGCTCCGAAGAGATCCAGCTTCTTGCGACCGGCCGCGAGCGCACCCGAGACGGCGAAGACTCCGACGCCGACGAGATCGCTGAAGCGGAGAAGGGAGGGTCCGATCGCATTCACGCGCGTTGATTCTCCGGCTAGGAAGGGGAGCTCACCCCGGCGGGCCCCCCCTCCGGCTTGGCCACCTCGGCCCGGGACGCGTTCGAGATCACCGAGATCGCGCCGTTGTTCTCGAGGATCGCCGAGAAGACCTCTTCCTTGCAGGCGCAGCCCCCTTGCCTCAGCGCGGACTCCAGCTCGTGGTGCGTGAGCTGCGCCTTGCGCATCACGTCTTCGAAGAGCCGGCCGTCATAGATCAGCACTTCTGGCCTTCCCTCCACCAGGGACTCGATCTTCCGGCTCTTGAAGGTCGCGAAGCCCACGAGGTAATTGGCCCCCACGAGCGTGGCCGCCGAGAGGAGCCCGGCGTGCAGCGAGTTGTCCCCGCCGGTCATGGAGTTCTGCACCGAGTTGGCCAGCACGAGCAGGAGCACGAGGTCGAACGGAGCGAGCTGCCCCACCTGCCTCTTGCCCGTGATGCGCAGCAGCACGATGAGGAAAAAGTAGACGAGGATCGTGCGCAGGACGATCTCACCGAGCGCGACAGTCGATTGCCACATGAGAAGAGCTTACGTCCGATCAGCTCCGGGGCAGGAGCCTGTGTGCGTCGTGGATGCCAGCGCGCGCATCACGATATTCGCGGCCAGCTTGCTGGTGATGCCGTCGCGATCGAAGCGGGGATTCACCTCGGTGATCTCGATGATGCGCGTGCGCGGATCGCGGGAGGCGACGTCGGCGATCTCGCAGATCTCGCGCGCCGTGAGCCCCATCGGGGTGGGGTCGCTCACACCGGGCGCCTCGACCGCCCGTACGACGTCCAGGTCGAACCCGAAGAAGATCGCATCCGCGCGGCTGTCCCGCACGATGGCGTCCACCGTCTTCCCCACTCCGGCCTCGCGCAGATCGCCCAGGTAATGCACGTGCGCGCCGAGGCCCTCCACCCAGCGGCGGTACGTCAGCGAGTTCGCGAAGCTGTTCGTCCCCACCTCGTGGAAGAGATCCGGCTGCACATGCCCCCCTTCCAGGAGCTGCCGGTACGGGGTGCCGCTGTTGCGCGGCACGTCGGCGCGCACGTCGAGGTGCTTGTCGATGTTGAACGCGAGCACAGCCCGCGTTTCGGCCGCCAGGGCGGAGCAGTCGGGAAACGAAATGTCGTTTCCACCGCCCAGGATCACCACTTTCTTGCCATCGTGCACGAGCTGCCGGACGACGGCATGAAGAAGATCGTGCGTGGCCTCGAGCGTGTCGGCGATGCGCACGTCGCCGAGATCGAGAAGCTTCAGGTGCTCGTGAAATTCGGTCACGGGATAGCGGTAGAGCGCCCTCCGGATCTCGGTCGGCGCCTCGCGCGCGCCCACCCGCCCCCGGTTTCGCGCCACCCCCTCGTCCTGCGGGCAGCCGATCACCACGGCATCGGCATCGACGTAGGCGTCCGGGTCGCGAAGCACCACATCGCCCAGCCGGCGATCGTTCGGATCGTTGCGCGTGTAGAGCAGGGAGGGATCGACCGGAAGGAGGGACTGGTCGAATGTCATGCGAGTCCGTGATCGTTCGAACGAGGGCCGGAGGGGCTCAGGTGCCCGTCCGGCCCCCCCCCCGATCACATCGGGTTGAGGTTCACGCCCGAGGGGAAGCCGTCGGCCGCGTTCCCGAAGACGTGGTTGTTCCCGAACGATTTGATGACTCCGGATTTCTCCGGTAACAGGCCCGTGCCCGAGTTGTCGGTGACGGCCACGTTCGAGATCGTGATCTGCGTCGTCGCGCCGTGGGCGTCGATTCCGTTCACGTTGTCCGACGAGACGGAGCTCTCGATCAGCAGCTGAGCTCCCAAGGTCGCATAGATGCCCGCGCCCAGGTGGCCGTTGAAGACGGATCGGCTCACCGAGACGTGCGTGCCGGCCTCGGCGTGAAGGCCGTCTCCGGCGGTCTTCTCCGAGCGCACGTTGTCGATCGTCGCCTTCGCGGTGTTGAGGCCCTGCGGCTTGACGAGGATGCCTCCGCCCGTTCCGATGTTGCGAACGATGGAATCATTCACGAAGAGCCGCGACGTGTTCGTACCCGCGTTGTTCGGCTCGAAGTCGATCCCGGTCGCGAAGCCGTTGATCGTGCAGTTCTCCACGTGAAGGGCTCCGCCGCCGATGTGCCGGATGCCCGCGAGCCCCGTCCCGAGCCCTTCGAAGGTCAGGCCGCGCAGGACGACCACGTCGTTGGCCCCCGCGTTCACGATGATGCCGTTGGTGCCCGAGACGAGGACGCCGGCGATCAGACCCGCAGCCTCGATCGAGATGGACTTGGTGATCGTGACCGCGCCGAAGCCGCCCGGATCGAGGACGTTGATCTCCCCGCTGGCCGCCGTCTTGGAGATCGCACCCTGAAAGGTCTTGCAGGGCGCGGTCCGGCTGCAAGGATTTGCGTCATCACCCACTCCGGAGACCCACGTGCGGGTGGCCTGCGCGAAGGCGGAGGACGAGAGCAGGGTGAGGCCCGAGAGCATGAAAGCGGCGGCCCAGTACTTCCGAGAGACGAGCATCGGCGATTCCTCCTTGGTGAGGAGCCAATATAAATGACGCAATTGCCCGATTGCAACGACGCCCCGGTCAGGGCTCAGGCGCTTCAGCGGACGTCGATCCCGCGCATCGCCCGGATCAGCGACTCCATGTGATCGAGATACTTCACGAGCGCCTTGCGCCCCGCCGCGGTGAGGCGGTATTCCGTGCGGGGCACTCGCCCTTCGAACGACTTGGCGCAGCTGATGTACTGCGCCTCTTCGAGCTTGCGCGCGTGGACGCTCAGGTTTCCGTCGGTGGTCTGGAGCAGCTTCTTCAGCTCGTTGAACGTGAGCGGGCTCTGGCCCGCCAGCGCGCTCACGATGCCGAGGCGCAGCCGCTCGTGGATCAGCCGGTCGAGGGCGAGCGGAGGTTGTGCCTGCTCCGGCGCGGCAGCGCCCTTCGGCACGCGCCGCCCGCGCCCGATCGCGTCGGGCTTAGCCACCGTAGCGCCTCGCGATCACCACGCCGAAGAGCACGTGCAGGCCGCCGAAACCCGCGGCGAGAAACGCGTCACCCCAGGCCGATGGCGCCACGAACGCGACGGCTCCGACGAGCATGAAGAGCGCGCCGAGCAATGGGACGGTTCGCACCGCGAAAGCGCCTCCGGTGACGACGGCCGTGCCGTAGAGGAGGAGCCAGAGCGGAGGGAGAATTGCGAACTGTCCAGCGGAGGCCAGCGCCGCGGTGAGCATGCCGCCCGCCACGAGCGGCGGGAAGAGGCCCAGAGCGAAGCGCCGGCCGGGACCCTCGAACAGAAGCTGCCCGGAAGCCCGAGCCTTGCGCTCGGCCGTGAATGCGCCAATGAGGACGGCGACGAGCGCCTCCGCCAGCCACACGCCCAGCCAACGTTCCCGCGAGGGCTGCGCGTGCGCGAGCGGCGCGGCCAGCAGCGCCGTACACCCCATCGCCACCCCGCCCCAGCCCGGCAGCGCCGTGAAGGAGCCCGCGCGCTCCATCGTGTCGCGGATGAAGCGGAGGTTGTCCATCGCGTGCGAGTGAAGGGACGGAGACCGCGTTTCGGCGGACTCGTCGGGGCGGGGGACCACGGGCGTCATGCACCGACGCTACGCGCGGCGCCGGAAAATCACAAGCACTTTGAAATTCAAAGGCGTTCGTGCCAGCTCGTCACGCGGTCTCCCGCAGGAGCTCCACGATGCTGCGCCGCGACAGCCCGATCGCCGGAACGAGACCCGCGACCGTCGCGAGAAGAAGCGAGGAGGCGAGCAGGAGCAGCAGGATCGACGCGGTGGGAACGATGAGCGAGCCGATGGGGGCGAGCTGCGTGCCTTGCATCGCACGCCTCACGGCGATGGCGAACGCGGACATCAGACCCGCCCCTCCCAGAGCGCCGAGCAACCCGTACAGGCCCGCCTCGAGGAGCAGCAGCCCGGCCACCTCGCTCTTCTGGAACCCGAGGATGCGCAGCAGCGCGGCTTCGGAGCGGCGCTCCCGCGCCGCCATCGCCAGCGTGTTGCTGGTGATCAGCAGCAGGGCGAACGCGGTCGCGA
>JBDSFL010000680.1:0-9336 GCA_039919545.1 Thermoanaerobaculia bacterium
AGTCGGGGCGGAGATCTCGATCAGACGAGCCGTCGGCTCATGGGCATCCACGTCCTTGATCAGTCTGACGAGCGAGCGGAACCGTCGCGGGTCGCTCAGGCTCCGGAACGCGGTCGTCGCCATCGGCTCGCTTCCGTTCGTCACATCCCAGAAACCGCGGCGGATCTCCGCTCCGGCGGCCTCGGGGCTCGTGAGGCGTGAGCGCCGCGCGATCAGTCGCTTCTCGAGAGCCAGCGACGGATCCGACAGGACGAGGCCGGAGACCCGGCCCGGATGGGCCAGGGCGAATGCCAGCGCCACGTGCGCGCCGAGGGAGGAGCCGACGAGAACACACCGCTCGATTCCCTTGGAGTCCAGCCGCCTCTCGAGGTGCTCGACGAGCTCGGTCGTCTTCTCGATTTCCCCGAAGCCGGTGGCGACGGGAAGCTCGGGCGTGAAGTGACGGACCTCGGGGGGGAGCAGGGCATGCAGCGTCGCGAAGTCTTCCGGGCCGCCAAAGAGCCCGTGAAGGCAGACGAGCGCGGCAGTGTCTTCGCTGGAAATTCGGGTCTCGTTCATCCTGGCCTCCTCGAGGGAGAAGGTGGCCCTCGGCCACGAAGACGGCATGAAGTCCGGCGGTGGGGCGAGTAAGAAGGGGAGCTGGCCCCGGGATGGGAGGGGTCGTCGCGCCGCCTGCGATCGACCCCGCGGCGCCCGGCATGCAATTCCCGGGATGACTCGGACCGTCTACGCTATGGGCTGAGGCGCTTGAGGGCCGCGAGCTCGAGGGCGACGAGCCCCTCGGGCAGAGGGGCGTAGCCGAGCTCCGAGCAATACTTCTGCCCCGAGGTGAGCGCCCATCTCATGAAGTCGGCAAGGGCCCTTCCGCGCGCTTTGTCCGCGGGCTTCTCAGGAACCAGGAGCCAGGTGAACGAGGAGATCGGATACGAGCGCGCTCCAGGAGCGTTCGTGAGCGACATGCGGAAGTCCGACGGCACGTTCTCCTGAGACTCCCCGCCTGCCTCCTGGATGGAAGCGAAGGTGGCTTTTACGTACTGTCCGGCCGCGTTCTGCACCGACGCGTACGAGAGCTTGTTCTCGAGCGCGTACGTGAGCTCGACGTAGCCGATGGCTCCGGGCACTTCCGCGACGAAATGCGCGAGCGCGCTGCTGCCGCTCCGCTCCACGCCTCCCGACCAGCTCACGGTGAGTCCCGAACCGGATTGGCTCGCAAAGGTGCGGGACATCTTCGCGAGATACTCGGTGAAAATGAACGTCGTGCCTGACGGGTCCGAACGGTGGACGGCGGTCACCCGTGTCGCCGGGAGCGCCGTGTCGGGATTCGACGCCTTGATCCGCGGATCGTCCCAGCTTGCGACCCGCCCCTGAAAAATGTCAGCGAGGACCGCGCCGGAGAGCCGGAGCTCGCCCTTGAAGCCGGGGATGTTCACGACCGGGACGACGGCCCCCATCGTGGTCGGAAGATGGAAGACGGGAAACTTGACGACGGCGAGCTGCTCCGTCGAGAGGGGAGCGTCCGTGGCCGAGAAGAAGACGACCCGTTCGGCGAGCTTCCGGCTTCCCGCTCCCGATCCGATCGGCTGATAGACGAACTCGATGCTGGGATGGGTCTTCTTGTATTCGGAGAACCATCGGGCATAGAGAGGGGCCGGAAAGGTCGCCCCGGCACCTGCGATTTGAAGGGGTTCGGCAAGCGTGGCCCCGGCGCCGATGAGACCGAGCAGGACCGCCGTGCAGATTCCGTGTTTCGACATCGATTCCTCCCGTCCTGATTCCCGTGACCGGATCAAAGGCTAGAGAGGGGATGTGAAGGTCAGGTGAGGATCGCGTGAGGAAACCAGTCGGGTATCGTCGCGATTCAGTGCAGCTTGGCGTGTGAACGACAAGTTTTTCTCGAGGCGGTGTAACGAAACGGCGTAGGCCAAAAAAATGCGCCCCCGTGGGCGGGGGCGCGAAGGAGTGATGACGGGCGGGTGGTCGGCCCGTCCGATTTGGGACTCGGGTTCTCTAGAAGGCCACCTGCGCCGCGAGGACGAACTGGTTGTAGAACTCCTTCGCGAGGCCGTTCACGCGACGCCCCTGCTGGTTGATGTTGAGGTAGTCGGCCTTCAGGTTGATGTTCTTCCCCTTGATCAGGTAGTGGAATCCGGCTGTGATCGTCTTGACCTTGCTGTTGTCGATGTCTTTGTTGTTGTCGATCTCGTCGTAGCGGATACCGAGCTGGTACTGCTTGGCCAGGGTGTAGAGCACCGTCACGTAGAAGCCGTCGCGATTCAGGTCGCCCGCGGCCGCGCCGTCGGTGGCGCGCAAATATTCGGCGCGGAAGCCGAGCGGGAGACTGTCGGGGCCGTCGTACTTCACGTGAGCGCCCCAGCGGTCGCGGCTGAAGTGGGCCGCCGTCTCGCCGCCGCTCGTGCCGCCCGAGACGCCGAGCAGGAGCCCGTGAATCGGCTTGATGTCGAAGCGCGCGGCAGCGAAGAGGGTATCGTTCGAGTCGTCATTCACGTTGGAGGCGACGCCGTTCGTGATGGACGCGAAGGCGCCGAAGCGCTCGCCGTACTCGCCCTTGTAGAAGAGCCCGGTCTCACGGCGGTCCGAGAAACCGCGGGTCACCTGCGCGCGCTCGGCGAAATCGAGCTCGGAGGACGAGCGGATTCCTTCCTCGGTCACGGCGATCTTCTTCTGGCCCAGCGAGAACTCGTGTCCCTTGAGCCCGAAGAAGGTGACGCCGAGATCCTGGAGGATCTTGCAATCCGTCCCGCTGCAGGCGGTCGTGCCCGCGCCCGTGGTCGTGCTCACGGTGGCCGTGAAATTCTGCTGCTTGGACGGGTCGAGCATCACCTCGAAGCCCCAGTCGGCGGTGATCTTGCCGTTGAGCTTGATCTCCGCGCGGCGGATGCGGAACGTGTTGTTTCCGGTGTTGTTTCCGAGCCAGCTCGTGCCGCTGCCGGCGGGTGAGCTGTCGGCCACGTACCAGCCCTGGAGCAGGAGACCGAATTTCAGCTCGCCGTCCCCGATCTTGAGCGAGGTCGGGATGACCGGGGCCGCCGGCTTCACCGCGGGTCTCACGTATCCGGGCCGGTCGTGCTTGAAGTTGTAGAGGTCGAGGGCCGTCTCGTTCTCGGCCACGACCGTCTCGCCGTTGGGGCCCTGCCCCAGCATCGTGATGGCAATCCCCATGCTCCCGGATTTGGTGAAGATCTCGACCGTCTTCGGCGTGTTGAAGACGTAGATCCGGCCGTCTTTCGCGATCTCCTGGTAAAAGAGGCTCCCCTGGGCCGAGGCGAGCGGGGCGGTCATCAGAGAGGCGATGGCGAGCAGGACAGCACCGAGATGCCGTCGGATGGTCAGGTTCATGAGACTCCTCCTTGCGTGTGGCGCGTGTGAAGTGCGTGCTTCGTCGAACGGCGCCGACTGTCGCGGAGGCGCGTGAAGGAGGGGGCGAAGCGGTGTTAGAACCGTGTAAAGAAACGGACGTCTTGGACCGGGAGCCGGCGCCCGGACGGCTTCATGCCGATTTAACACGCCGCTCACACCATGTCCGTCGCGCCCCGGAAGACTCCCGTCATCTCGATAGAGATCTCTGGAGGGAAATGAAAATGAAAACGACCATCAAGAACCTCACCGCAGCCCTCGCGCTCGTCGCGGGGATCGCCCCCGCGGCACTGGCCGAGACCGTGCCGGTGGACGCGGCCATTCCCGCTTACAAGCGGACCTCGGGTGTCTCGGGGAACCTGAACTCGATCGGCTCGGACACGCTGAACAACCTCATGACGTACTGGGCCGAGGGGTACAAGAAGCTCTACCCGAACGTGAACATCCAGATCGAGGGGAAAGGTTCGACCACGGCTCCGCCCGCGCTCATCGAGGGAACCGCCCAGCTCGGCCCCATGTCACGCGACATGAAGGGCGCGGAGATCGACAAGTTCGAGGCGAAGTACAAGGTGAAGCCGACGCGCATCCGAGTGGCGCTCGACGGCATCGCCGTCTACGTCAACCGCGACAACCCGCTCGACAAGCTCACCTTCAAGCAGGTCGATGCGATCTTCTCGGCCACGCGCAAGCGCGGGGGGAAGGACGTGAAGACCTGGGGCGACCTCGGCCTTTCTGGCGAGTGGGCCAGCAAGCCCGTTTCGCTCTACGGCCGCAACTCGGCCTCGGGCACCTACGGGTACTTCAAGGATCACGCGTTGCTCAACGGGGATTACAAGAACAGCGTGAAGGAGCAGCCCGGCTCCTCGTCCGTCGTGCAGGGAATCACCGAGGACAAGTACGGCATCGGCTACTCCGGCATCGGCTACACCACCTCGGGCGTCAAGACGCTCCAGCTGGCGGAGAAGGACGGCGGTGCCTACTTCGGCGAGTCGTACGAGAACGTGAAGGAGCGGAAGTACCCGATCTCGCGCTTCCTCAACGTCTACGTCAACAAGACGCCCGGGAAGCCGCTCGACCCGCTGGTGAAGGAGTTCCTCACGTTCGTCCTCTCGAAGGAGGGGCAGCAGATCGTCGTCAAGGACGGCTTCTTCCCGCTCCCTGCCGCCATCGCCGCCGAGGAGCTGAAGAAGCTCGACTAGCCCGGCGACGGAACCACCATGCAGCGCACCAACGATCGGGGACGCCTCAACCGGCTCTGGGACCGGACGGCCCGCTGGGTCATCTCGGCCGGCGGGCTGCTGATGATCGGGAGCCTGCTCCTGATCTTCGTCCTCATCGTTTCGCAGTCGCTGCCGCTCTGGGCCCGCGCGCGAACGCGGCTGGCCTCGATGCTTCATCTGAAGAGCCCCGCTTCCGCGCTGGTCGCCGGTCAGGACGAGCAGCGGCGGGTGCTCGACGTGGTCTCGCGCGACGGCACGATTCGCGCGGTCGATCTCCTCACCGGCCTTTCGGCGACGCCCGTGCGCATGGCCCCTGAAGGCGTCGCGGTGTCGGCGGCCGCGCGCACGCTCCGGCAGCGCTACGTGCTGGGGCTCGCCGACGGACGGATCCAGTTCGGGGAGGGGCGCTTCGGGACGGGCGCCGCAGTTGCGCCAGCGGTCCTCGAGCTCACCCGCGGCCCGCTGCTGACGCTCGACCCCGCGCTGAAGCGGCCGCCGCTCCACGTGGCGGGAGCGCAGAAGGACTCAGGGGCCGTCGTGGCCGCCAGCTCTCCCGCACCGGGCGTGCTGCTCTACGGTTTCCATTCCGAGGACGACGGCGACGGCGCGCTCGACCTTTCGGCGGAGCTGAACGGGGAGCGCATCTCCACGCTGACGATCAGCGAGGCGGGTGACGCGCTCGCGGTCGGCACGGAATCCGGCCGCTTGATCTGGTTTTCGCTGGACGACATGAAAGCGCCGGCCCGAACGGACCGCATCACCGCCGAACCCGCGGGGCCTGCGCCGATCACCGCGCTCAGCTTCATGCTCGGGGGGCAGACGCTCCTCGTGGGAGACGCCCGCGGGCGCGTCCTGGGCTTCTCCCGCCTCAGGCTCCGGAGCGACGGCGAGGAGCGCGGCCTCGCGCTCGTGCACCGCTACGAGTCGCACCCGGCGCCCGTCACCGCGATCGCCCCCTCGCCGCGCGGCAAGACGTTCGTCTCCGTGAATGCGAGAGGGGGCATCCTCGTCCACTTCGGCACGAACGAGCGGACGATCGCGCGGGTCGAGACGGGCGGCGACGTCTTCGCCATCGCCATCGCGCCGAAGGCCGACGGCATCCTCGCGCTCGGGCCGAAGGGGGCCTCGAGCTTCAGCCTCGACGCGCCGCACCCCGAGGTCTCGCTCCGCTCGCTATTCGGCAAGACGCAGTACGAGGGCTACGACCAGCCGGAATACATCTGGCAGTCGAGCGGGTCGACCGACGACTTCGAATCGAAGCTCTCGCTCGTGCCCCTGATCTACGGGACGCTGAAGGGCACGTTCTACGCGATGCTGTTCGCGATCCCGGTGGGGCTCTCGGCCGCGCTCTACACCGCGCTGTTCGCGCACCGCGCCATCAAGGCGGTCGTCAAGCCGGTCGTCGAGATCATGGCCGCGCTGCCCTCCGTCGTGATCGGCTTTCTGGCCGGGCTCTGGCTCGCGCCCCTCATCGAGCGCACGACGCTCGGCACGCTGCTTCTGCTTCCTGTCGTGCCGGGCGCGCTTCTGGTCGGGGCGCTGCTCTACCAGGCCCTGCCGCTGGGCTGGCGGCAGCGGCGGCGCGCCGGCTCGGAGCTGATCGTCCTCGTCGCGATCGTGATCGGCGCCGGCTGGCTCGCCGTTTCGCTGGCTCCCGGGCTCGAGAGATTCTTCTTCGGCGGCGACTTCAAGGCCTGGCTCCTGTCGAGCGCGGGAGTGAGATACGACGCGCGGAACTGCATCGTCATCGCGTTCGGCATGGGGCTGGCCGTGGTCCCCATCATCTTCACGATCTCGGAAGATGCGCTGTCGAGCGTGCCCGAGCATCTCAAGGCCGCCTCGCTCGCGCTCGGGGCCACGCCATGGCAGACCGCGACACGGGTCGTCGTCCCCACCGCGTCGGCCGGCATCTTCTCGGCGGTGATGCTCGGGTTCGGACGTGCGGTCGGGGAGACGATGATCGTGCTGATGGCCACCGGGAACACTCCCGTGATGGATGGCTCGATCTTCAACGGCATGCGCACGCTCTCGGCCAACATCGCCGTCGAGATCTCCGAGGCCCCGCAGGGGGGGACGCTCTACCGGATCCTCTTCCTCGCCGCTCTGCTGCTCTTCCTCCTCACCTTCGTCGTGAACACCCTCGCCGAGATCCTGCGTCAGCGGCTGCGCGGAAAGTACTCGGCCATCTGATGGCGATGAAGAAGAGCTCCTGGCTGAGGGCGGTGAAGCGGGGCGACCCGATGATCTGGCTCACGGGCGGCGGGCTGGCCGTCTGCCTGCTGATGATCGCGTGGCTCGTGGGGCTCGTGACGGTGCGCGGCGTCTCCTCGTTCTGGCCGCGCGCGCTGGTTTCCCTCGAGACGAAGGACGGCGCCCGCTTCCTGGCGGAGATCCATCGGCGCGAGCCCGCCCCTGGATCGACGCTCGCCACGCCTGCGTTCCGCATCCAGACGAAGATCGCCAACCGCGACGTGAACGGCCTCGATTTCCGCTGGTTCGACGAATCGGCCATCGTGAAGAGCACGACCCCTCTCGACGCGCTCGTCCTGGAACGGCAGGAATATGGCAACTTCCACGGTTTCCTGAAGGGCATCCGCCGCGGCGGCGCCGCCTTGCCCGACGGCACCTCGATCGCCGTGCTGGCCAGGCTCCAGCGAGAGGCACGGCAGGCGCTGCTCCGTCTGCGCCGGACGGAGAAGAAGGAAGTCGGATTCATCAACGCGCAGATCGAGCGGGAACGGCTCACCTTGAAGAAGGCGGAGCTGAGCCGTTCGGCGGATCTCGTTTCGATGCGCGTGCAGACGGAGCACACCCTCGAGCAGCTGCGGGTGCGGTACGAGGCGCTGCGGCAGGACCTCGAGGCCCGGGCCCTCTCGAACGCGACGCTCACCGGCTTCTTCGACGACGGCTCCGGACACGAAAAGGAGATTCCCCTCCAGGAGATCGTCCGGGTCGTCGCGCCGAACCGGCTCGATGCCGCCGGCAAGACGCTCGTCGTCTTCTCGCGCATCCGGGAGTTCCTCTTCGCCGAGCCGCGCGAGTCGAACACCGAAGGGGGCGTCTTCCCGGCGATCTTCGGCACCGTGCTGATGGTGCTGATGATGAGCGTGGCGGTGGTGCCGTTCGGCGTCGTGGCCGCGCTCTACCTGCGCGAGTACGCCAAGGACGGCCCGCTGGTGCGCATCGTCCGCATCGCGGTGAACAACCTGGCCGGGGTGCCGTCGATCGTCTTCGGGATCTTCGGCCTCGGCTTCTTCGTCTACGGCCTGGGCGGCTCCATCGATGCGCTGCTCTTCTCCGAGCGCCTCCCGAACCCCACGTTCGGCACCGGCGGCATCCTCTGGTGCGCCCTGACGCTCGCCCTCCTCACCGTGCCCGTCGTGATCGTCTCGACGGAAGAGGCGCTCGCCGCCGTCCCGCGCGGAGTGCGCGAGGCGGCGCTGGCGCTGGGCTCGACGAAGTGGCAGACCACGTGGAACATCGTGCTGCCCGCGGCGGCGCCGGGCATCCTCACGGGCCTCATCCTGGCCATGGCCCGCGGCGCGGGGGAGGTCGCCCCGTTGATGATCGTCGGCGTCGTCAAGCTCTCGCCCACGCTCCCGCTCGACGGCACCTTTCCCTTCCTGCACCTCGAGCGAAAGATCATGCACCTCGGCTTCCACATCTACGACGTGGGCTTCCAGAGCCCGAACGTGGAGGCCGCGCTCCCCATGGTCTACAGCACGGCGCTGCTGCTGCTGGTGCTCGTGCTCGTCCTCAACCTCTCCGCCATCCTCATCCGCAACCGGCTGCGCCGGAAGCTTCAGGCCGCGACCTTCTAGACGCCGGCGAAAGGACCAGAATGGACCGCGTGCTGACGACCCCGACCCCGAGTATGACTACCACTTTGCGTCCGCCGGCCGTCGCGGGATCGCCTTCGCTGGCGAGCGCTCCTGCCATCGAGCCCCTGATCCACATCGACAATCTCAATCTCTTCTATGGCGCAAAACAGGCGCTCTTCGACATCACGCTTCCGCTGAAGCCGAACACGGTGACCGCTTTCATCGGGCCCTCGGGCTGCGGCAAGTCCACCTTGCTGCGCTGCCTCAACCGGATGAACGACCTGATCGACTCGGTGCGGATCACCGGATCGGTGCGCGTGCGCGACGAGGAGCTGTACGGCCCGGACGTGGACGTGGTCGAGGTGCGCAAGCGTTTCGGAATGGTGTTTCAGAAGTCGAACCCGTTTCCGAAGTCGATCTTCGAGAACGTGGTCTACGGCCTGCGCATCCAGGGGGTGAAGGATCGGCGCCGGCTGCTGGAGGCCTGCGAGTCCGCCCTCCGCTCGGGCGCGCTCTGGGACGAGGTGAAGGACAGGCTCGACGACAGCGCGCTCTCGCTCTCCGGCGGGCAGATGCAGCGCCTCTGCATCGCGCGGGCGCTGGCCGTGGAGCCGGAGGTTCTTCTCATGGACGAGCCCTGCTCGGCCCTCGACCCGATCGCCACCGCCAAGATCGAGGAGCTGATCTTCGACCTGAAGGAGCGCCTCACCATCGTCATCGTCACGCACAACATGCAGCAGGCGGCGCGGGTCTCCGACTTCACCGCCTTCTTCTTCCAGGGGGAGCTCGTCGAATACGATCTCACCGACACGCTGTTCACCAGACCGAAGAACGCGCAGACGGACGACTACATCAGCGGGCGCTTCGGGTAGGAGGTACAGGTGGCGAGACACACGGACCAGGCCTACGAGAACGAGCTC
>JBDSFL010000694.1:0-16097 GCA_039919545.1 Thermoanaerobaculia bacterium
GCTGCTTGGCCTTTCCGCCGTTCCCCTCGATGGCCAGGTGCAGCAGCTCGTTTCCCTCGGCATCCTGGTAGTTGATGTGCCAGAGCGGACCGTTGCGGTTCTGCACGACGGCGATCGTGATCTTGGAGCCCGGGAAGCTGCTGCCGCCGTTCTCCTCGGCGATCTGCCTCAGCTTGGCGCTGTCCATGATCGTGTCCGGCTGCACCTCGATCACGCGCCCGGCGGGGCCCTGCACCTCGAACGGCGTCACGACCGAGCCCTTCACGCTCATCAGATTCGATTTATTCGCGCTCTTGGAGGTGTAGTGGATGCTCCACTCCTCGCTGCGTCCGTCGAGGCCCGCAGGGAACGTGCTCAGGGTGCCGAGGCTGGTGAGCTCGGCATCGGGCTGCCACTTCAAGGCAATGGCCTTGGTCTTCTCGTACGCCTCGAGGGAGGTCATCCCACCGCTCTTGGCCTTCGGCGCCGCGGCGGCCTTGCCGGCCATCGACTTCGGCTTGGCCGCGGCCTGCGGCTTGGCCGGCGCGGAAGCCTTCTGCGCGAGGGCGGCGCCGGATGGCGTCGGGACGGCCACCGTCAGAAGAAGTGCGGTGAGGACGCGGCGGACCCGAACGGACAGGGTGATCGACATTGGCTTTCCTCCTCCAGGTTTTTTTTGATTTTCCCGGTCTGCGACGTCGGTGTGTGTCTGGAACGCATCATCGCAGCAGGAAGTCTCCCGAGCGATGACTCCGGACACACTCTCGCTGTCGCCGGCAATACGTCATGTCGCGTCGGAGCTTTGTGCCTTCAAACGAAACCGGGCTGCCCGCTTTGCGCTGGCAAAGGGGGCAGCCCGAGGGCCGAAGGAAAAGTTTTGCGAACCGGGTGAAGTCTTCGTGCGGATCAGTCCGGAACGGCGAGCTGGAACGTGCCGTCGTTCGAGACGTTGTCCACGACGACGCCGTAGCACACCGCGCGCTGCGTGCTCGAGATGATGAGAATGCCGTCCGTGACGCCGATGTTCATTCCGACCTGAGTCCAGCTATAGGGACCCAATGTGATGGGGGGGAGCGAGCCGAGGGACTGGTTGCTCGCCGAGTACACCTGGACGGTGATGGTCTGGGAGTTTCCCGAGTCGCTCGCGCAGCCGACGTTCGTGCGGTCGAACGAGTTCGCGCTCACGCCGACCACGTAGCCCGGGCGACCGTTGATGATCGTGCCCGCCTCGTCGGCCGACTGCACGGCCGTGCTGAAGCGCCCGTTCGGACCGTCGACGTAGACTTGGGCGCTCACGATGAATCGGTTGCTGGTATTGCCGCTGTCGAAGTCGATGGCCCCGGCGCCGGTGGTCTGGAAGACCTCGTCCAGGAAGTTCTGGTACGTGAGCGTCTCGTAGGGACGGATCGTGATCGAGCGCGCGCTCACCTCACCCGCCCCCGTGCTGAAGCCGGCGCGGATGGAGTACTGAGTCCCGGTCACGTTCGCGATCGAGAGCTTCGTCTTGAAGACGGCCCCGAACTGGCCGTTGGCGAAGGCCGACGTGGGGAGCAGCACGTGCGAGACCGCACCCACCACGAGGGGAGCCGTCGAGCGCACGTGCGCCTGTTCCGCGAGAACGGGCGCGGCAATGGCGAGGGCGGAAACGAGAACCAGCAGCTTTTTCATTTGCACCTCCAAGGAGCGCTTCGAAAGAGCAAGCCACGTGCCACGAAGCGGTCCGCTTTGCAGACCACGTCAGGGATTCGGGTTCGGGTTCGGCAGCTCGGTATCCAGGAACGAAGCCGCGGCCGCCACGAGGAGCGCCCACGCGGCGCCCACGCAGATGCCGCTCACGACGTCGCTGGCGTAGTGGACGCCGAGGTACATGCGGGACAGACCCACGAGCCCGATGATCAGGAACGACAGCAGGAACAGCGTGAGGCGATCGCGGAAACGCGGAAAGTGCCGGCAGCAAAGGAATGCCAGCGCGAGATAGGTGGTCGTGATGGAGAGCGAGTGCCCGCTCGGGAACGACGACCCGTAGGCTTGCACGAGGTGAGGCACCACGGTGGGGCGGTCGCGATGGACGAGCGCCTTGGCGAGCTGCCCCCAGAGGGCGCCTCCGGCCACGCTCACGAAGAGCTGCAGCATCCCGATCCGATCGCGCGTCATCGCGAGGATCGACAGGGTCACCAGGGACAGGAGAGCCATGAGGCTGACGGAGCCCAGCGCGGTCACGTCGATGGCCATCCCGTTGAGCCAGGGGCGCCGGAACTCGGCCAGCCGGATGAGAATATTCTCGTCCAGCTGTCGCGCCCCGGGGTCCCGCGCCACCTTGAAGAGGATCTCCAGGAAAACGGCCACTCCCAAGGCGGCGAGCCCCAGGGAGATCAACCGCGGACGCCATCGCGCGGGAAGCCGTCCTTTTTCGAGGAACTTGAACATCGGTGAGGAGAAACCCGAAAACGGATTTCCGCTCGATTAAAACATGGCGATCGAGCAACCAGACCATCGATGCGCGCGGATGAGCCGCCTGCTTCATTGCTTGCGGGAAAGAAGCGCGCTAAGTTACAGGCGATGACGGTGAGCGCGTTCCGGGGTTCGACTGCCTTTCGCGCGCTGGCGCTCGTGGCGATGCTCGGAGGCGCGAGCCGCTTTTCTCTCTCGCCTCTCCTCCCGTCCGCCTGTCCCGAGCCTGCGTCGACCGCGATGACCTCGTGCTGCGCATCCTCGGCCGCGGCGGTGGCGATGCCTCAGACCTGTCCACCGGAAGCGCCGATGCCCTGCTGCCGGCTCACGCGGCCGGCTCCGGCCGCTCCCGGCCTCCTCACTGCGGCCTCCCTTTCCGTTCCCGTGCTCGAAGCTCCGCGGGACGACCGCCCAGCGCCCTCCGCGGCGCTGCTCGTCGCCCCGCCGCGAGCCGTCACCGTCCGCGGGCGCTCGTCACCGCTCTTCATCGTTCATTCCACTTTCCTGATCTGATCCCTCGGCGGGCCTGACGGCTCTCTTCCGCTCGCCCCTGTGCGCGCGGCGGCCCTCTCCTCCCGTTTCGCCGACGAGGTGATCCATGCTTCCTGTTCGCACACCCTGGCTGAGTCTTCCGTTGCTCGTGCTGCTGGCTCGTCCCGCGGCGGGCCAAGAATCCACGCGCCTGTTCACGACCGAGATCGATCCCTTGCTGGAGGAGTCGCTCCGGGCCAACCCCGAAGCGGTCTCGCTGCGGGAAGGGATCGCCGCGGCTCGCGCCCGCATCGGCCCCGCGGGAGCGATCGCCGACCCGACCGCGACGATCACGTATCAGAACGGCGGCTACGCCCCCTCGCTCGGCTCGAACGACGACACGTTCCTGGGTGTCACGGTCGAGCAGCCGCTGCCCGTCTTCGGTAGAACGCGGCTCGCTTCCACCATCGCAGCGCGGAGCGCCGACGAGGTGGCGCTCACGCTCATGCGGCTCCGGCTGAACCTCGAGGCCGAGCTGCGGCGCACCTACACCGATCTGGTTCTGGCGCGCGCCCTCATCGGGCTGATCTCGGACCAGGAACGCACCTGGGGCGAGATCGAGGCCGCCACGCGCGCGCGGTATTCGGCCGGCATGGGTGAGCAGCAGGACGTGCTGCGCGCGCAGGCAGAAAGGACGCGACTGGTGCCGATGCGCGTGCACGAGCAGGGGAACGAGGAGGCCGCGCTCGCCGAGCTGAACCGCCTGCTCGGACGACCGATCGACACGCCGCTTCCCACCCCGCGCAGCCTGATGGACCTCGCGGCCACGGCTCGCCTCCCCGATCGCGATCAGCTCCTCTCACTGGCCGAAGAAAAATCGCCCGAGCTACAGCAAGCGGCCCTGGCGCAGGAGCGCGCGCGCCTCAGGGTCGAGCTGGCGCGCCGCATGCTGAAGCCGGACGTCTCGGTCATGGGCTCGTACATGAACCGCGGCGCGCTTCCGCCCATGTGGGCGGTCGGCCTCGGCGTCTCGCTGCCGGTGCACGCGAATCGCCGCCAGCGGCCCGCCATCTTCGAGGCCGAGTCGCGCGGTCGGGAAGAAGCCGCCTCGCGCGAGGCCCAGCGGCGCGCGGTGCGCGTCGCCGTCGAGAAGGAGTACGCCGCGTGGAAGGGAGCGATGAACGAGGCCGTGCCCTATGCGTCGGGGGTTCTCGTCCAGGATCGTCTCGCGGTCGAGGCCGCCCGCGCGAGCTACGAGTCGGGCCGCGTCCCCTTCGTCTCCATGCTCGAAGCGTTGAACACGCTCTTCGGGGATTTGCGCACCTACAACGAGACGCTGGCTCACGTGCTCTGGCACGAGGCAGCGGCCTACCGCTTCCTGCCCGCCGAACGCATCGCCCCGCGCGCGTCGATGGGCGGATGAGAGTCACCATCGTGAAAGAGCCCATGAAGAAATTTCTCCGCCTCACGCTTCCCTGCCTTTTCGTGCTCGGCCTCCCCGGGCTGCTCGTCGTCTCGTGCCGGAAGGAGCCGCCCGGCGCCGTCCCGGGACAGCAGCTCTGGCAATGCGCGATGCATCCGCAGGTCGTGCGTGACAAGCCGGGCGATTGCCCCATCTGCGGCATGAAGCTGGTGCCGATCGCGGGGACGGGCAAGCCCGTGGCACCCGCTGCGCCCGCTGCTCCCGGCGCCGCGCCGTCGGCGCGCAGGCTCCTCTTCTACCGGTCGCCCATGAACCCCGCAATCACCTCGCCCGTCGCGCGCAAGGACGAGATGGGGATGGACTTCGTGCCCGTGTACGAAGGCGAGGCTTCCCCGGTCGCGTCCACCGTGCCCGGGCTCGCGACCGTGCACATCGACGCGGACAAGCGCCGCGCGATGGGGCTCCGGACCAAGCTCGCCGAGCGGCGTCCCTTCGCGACCACGATCCGGACCGCCGGCCGCGTGACCTTCGACGAGCGGCGCGTGCACCACATCCACACCAAGTACGACGCCTACGTCGAGGACGTGCCGAACGAGGTGAACTTCGTGGGTGCGGCCGTGAAGCACGGGCAGCGGCTGCTTTCGCTCTACAGTCCCGACCTCTTCGCCACGGAGCAGGAATATCTGCTCGCGCTGAAGGCACGGTCCACGCTGGGCGGATCCGGCATCGGGGGCGTGGCGCAAGGAGGAGCCGACCTTCTCGACGCAGCGCGGCAGCGCCTGCTGCTCTGGGACCTGTCGCCCGCCGACCTTTCACGCATCGAGAAGTCGGGGAAGGCGAGCCGCACGTTCGACCTCTACGCTCCGATGTCGGGCTACGTCATCGGCAAGATGGCCGTTCACGGCATGAAGGTGAGCGCGGCCGACTCGCTCTTCGACATCGCCGATCTCTCGCGTCTCTGGGTGCTCGCGGACATCTACGAGTCCGAGCTGCCCCGCATCTCCGTCGGGCTGCCCGCCACGATGACTCTTTCCTACTGGCCTGGCCGCACGTGGAAGGGAGCCGTCACCTACGTCTTCCCCATGGTGGACGAGAAGACGCGCACGGTGAAGGTGCGGATCGACGTGGACAACTCGGACGCCGCGCTCAAGCCGGAGATGTTCGCCGACGTCGTGATCCAGGGCCGCACGCGACAGGCGCTCGTGGTGCCGGACGACGCGGTGCTGGATAGCGGCACTCGTCGGATCGTCTTCGTGTCGCAGTCCGACGGAGAGCTCTCGCCGCGCGAGATCGTGGCGGGAGGGCATTCCGAAGGGCTCGTGGAGGTGCTCTCGGGGCTCGCGGAAGGGGAAGCGGTGGCTCTGGGCGCGAACTTCCTCCTCGATTCGGAGTCGCGCCTGAAGTCGGCTCTCGCCACGTTCGAGAAATCAGCGCCGGCCGCGCCGCCCCGGGCCGCGCCCGCAGCGCCTCCGGCTCACGGGCCGCAGCCATGATCCCGCGGCTCATCGAGCTGTCGGCGAAGAACAAGCTCCTCGTCCTCTTCCTCACCGCGGTGCTGGTGACCATCGCGGTGAGCTCGATCGAAAAAATCCCGCTCGACGCGATCCCCGACCTGTCCGACACGCAGGTCGTGCTCTACACCCGCTGGGACCGCAGCCCCGACGTCATCGAGGACCAGATCACCTACCCCGTGATCGCTTCGCTCCTCGGCGCCCCCAAGGTCAAGACGATCCGCGGCTTCTCGGACTTCGGCTTCAGCTACGTCTACGTGATCTTCGAGGACGGTACCGATCTCTACTGGGCGCGCTCGCGCGTGCTCGAGTACCTCTCGAAGATCCAAGGGCGCCTCCCTCCGGGAGCCAAGACGGAGCTCGGGCCCGACGCCACCGGCGTCGGCTGGGTGTTCCAGTACTCGCTCGTGGACCGGTCGGGGAAGCACGGCATCGACGAGATCCGCTCGTATCAGGACTGGTTCCTGCGCTACGCGCTGCAGTCCGTGCCGGGCGTGGCCGAAGTCGCTACCGTGGGCGGCTTCGCGCGGCAGTATCAGGTGACGGTGGATCCCAACCGGCTCACCGCGCAGGGGCTCTCGATCGACGAGGTGGCCCAGGCGATCCGGAAGGGGAACGGCGAGGTCGGCGGGCGCCTGATCGAGTTCTCCGGACGCGAGTACATGGTGCGCGGTCGCGGCTACCTGAAATCGGTGGACGACATTTCCAAGATCGTGGTGAAGACGAACGAGCGCGGCACGCCGCTGCACGTGGGCGACATCGCCAGCGTGGCGCTCGGGCCCGACATTCGCCGCGGTGTCACGGACCTCGACGGGCACGGCGACGTCGTCTCGGGCATCGTCGTGATGCGCAGCGGCGAGAACGCGCTGCAGGTGATCGAGCGGGTGAAGAAGAAGCTCGAGGAGCTGAAGCCCTCGCACCCGGCGGGCGTCGAGGTGGTGACCACGTACGACCGCTCGGGTCTGATTCGCGGCTCGATCGCCACGCTGAAATCCAAGCTGGTCGAGGAGATGATCATCGTCTCGCTCGTGATCCTCATCTTCCTGTGGCACGTGCCGTCGGCCATCGTCCCCATCGTCACCATTCCGGTCGCGGTGCTCCTCTCCTTCCTTCCGTTCCAGGCGCTCGGGATGAACGCCAACATCATGTCGCTGGCCGGCATCGCCATCTCGATCGGCGTCCTGGTCGACGGCGCCATCGTGGAGGTGGAGAACGCTTACAAGAAGCTCCAGCTCTGGGACGAGCACGGCCGCGTGGGGGACTACCACGCCATCCGCCTGCAGGCGCTGAAGGAGGTCGGACCGTCCGTCTTCTTCTCCCTGCTCGTCGTCGCCGTCGCGTTCCTTCCCGTCTTCACGCTCGTCGATCAGGAGGGGCGGCTGTTCCGGCCGCTCGCCATCTCCAAGACGCTCGTGATGGGCATCGCCGCGCTGCTGGCGGTCACGCTCGATCCCGCGCTTCGCATGCTCTTCACGCGCATGGACCCGATCGCCATGCGCCCCCGCTGGCTGGCGCGCCTCGTGAACGGCGCCGTCGTCGGAAAGTACTACCCCGAAGAGAAGCACCCGATCAGCCGCGTCATCTTCCGGGTCTACGAGCCGGCCTGCCGCTGGGTGCTCGAGCATCCGCGGAAGACCATCGGCGTGGCGCTGCTGATGGTCGCGACGACGATTCCCGTCTTCCTCCATCTCGGCTCGGAGTTCATGCCGCCCCTCTACGAAGGCGCGATCCTCTACATGCCCACCACGCTGCCCGGCCTCTCGGTCACCGAGGCCTCGCGCCTCGTCACCGAGCAAGACCGCGTGCTCGCGGGCTTCCCCGAGGTGGTGCGCGTGTTCGGGAAGGCAGGGCGTGCCGAGACATCGACCGATCCCGCCCCCTTCTCGATGATGGAGACGACGGTCGTGCTGAAGCCCGAGAGCGAGTGGCGCCGGAAGCCGCAGTGGTACTCGAGCTGGGCGCCCGGCTGGCTCGCCCGCTCGCTCGCGAGCTTCTGGCCGGATCACATCTCGCACGAGGAGCTGGTGGACGAGATGAACGCGGCGCTCCAGATCCCGGGCACGACCAACGCCTGGACGATGCCGATCAAGAACCGCCTCGACATGCTCTCGACCGGCATCCGCACACCCGTGGGAATCAAGATCTACGGCGCCGACGTGCGCGAGATCGAGCGGATCGGCGAGCGCGTGGAGGAGATCGTGAAGCAGGTGCCGGCCACGCGCTCCGTCTTCGCCGAGCGGGTGGCGGGGGGCTTCTTCGTCGACTTCGACCTCGACCGCGACGCGCTGGCGCGCTACGGGCTGTCGGTCGAGGAGGCCAACGCCACGATCATGGCGGCCGTCGGCGGAGAAGAGGTGACCACGACCATCGAAGGGCGCGCGCGGTACGGCGTGTCGGTGCGATACCCGCGTGAGCTGCGCGAGGATCTCGAGCGCCTCGGGCGCGTGCTGGTGAAAGCGGCGGGAGGCGTGCAAGTGCCGCTCTCGCAGATCGCGACCATCAAGAAGACCCAGGGCCCCGCCATGGTGCGTGACGAGAACGGGCTCCTGGCCGGCTACGTCTACGTCGACTTCGACACCAAGGCGCGCGACGTGGGGAGCTACGTGGAGGATGCCAAGAAGCGCGTCGCCGCGCAGCTGGTGCTGCCTTCGGGGTACACGCTGGCGTGGAGCGGGCAATGGGAGAACATGATTCGCGTGCGCGAGCGGCTGAAGCTCGTCCTGCCGATCACCGTGCTCCTGATCTTCCTGCTGCTGTATGCAAATACGAAGTCGATGGGCAAGGCGGTCCTCGTGATGCTGGCGGTGCCGTTCAGCGCCATCGGCGCCATCGGGCTCCTGGCGCTGCTCGGCTACAACATGTCCATCGCGGTCTGGGTGGGGCTCATCGCGCTGATGGGGCTCGACGCCGAGACCGGCGTCTTCATGCTCCTCTTCATGGACCTGGCGCTCGAGGAGGCAAGGCAGGCGGGACGCCTGAACAACCGGCATGACCTCATCGAGGCGCTCATCCACGGCGCGGTGAAGAGGGCGCGCCCGAAGGCGATGACGGTTTGCGCGGCGTTCATGGGGCTCCTGCCGATCCTCTGGGCGACGGGGCCGGGGAGCGACGTGATGAAGCGCGTTGCGGCGCCGATGATCGGCGGCCTCATCACGTCGTTCCTGCTCGAGCTGCTCGTCTATCCGGCCGTCTACGTCATCTGGAACGAGCGGAAGCTGGCCGCGCGTTCCTCGAACCCGGAACCCGGGAGCGCCCTCAGCGGTTTGTCCCCGGAGAGCTCTTTGTAGAGCCCTTCTTTTCGCGGGTCTCGTCGGCCGACGAGACCCTTTTGCTCCGGCCCGCTCGCGCCCAGTTGCGATGCCTGGACAGGGCTTCGATGAAAGCCGGCGCCACGTCCTCGCCCGAGGCTCTCGCGCGGGTGATCAGCGCCGGGTCGTCAGCTCCCTTTCCATCCACGCCGTCCGACGCGAGGATCGCCACCTTGCGCGTGGCCACGCCGTCCATTTCCGATCCATCGGGCTTGACCATGCTGAGGGCGGGTGACCGACCGATGGTTTTCGCGAGCGTGCGGGGCTCGAAGTCCGCGGCGTCGCCGTCCGCCGGGATGCGCTGCGCCTTGATCTTGCGGCGCAAGCCCCATGCGTGCGATCTCGGGATGACTCGGACAGGCTCCTGGCAGATCGAAATTGAATGCGACACGGAAGAGCGGTGCAGAATCCGGCCATGAAACAGCGCTTCGCGATTTTTCTGCTCCCGGCCTTGCTCCTTTCCAAGGCATCCGCGCTCGCGCAGCCCGCCTCTCCCTCGGCGGACGAGGCGCAGGCCATCGTGAAGGAGCTGGTCGCCTGCGGGACGCGGCATTCGCTCTCCTCGTGGAGCGATCCCGTGCGAGGCATCGGGTGCGCCAAGTACGGGGTGGTGCGCCGTCTGCGCGCGCTCGTGGGAGCCTCCGGCGGCCGGCTGCGCATCGTGCTGGACAGCTTCGAGGCGAGCAGCGCCCGGACGCGCGGCGTCGCCGTGCGGCTCGAGAACGTGATCGTGGTGATCGACGGAACGGACCCGCTGCTCAAGCAGACGGCTTACGTGATCTCCGGGCATCTCGACTCGATGCCCTCCGATGTGATGGATCCCCGCAGCGATGCGCCGGGCGCGGACGACGACGCCTCCGGTGTGGCGGTCTCGGTCCTGGCCGCGCGGTCCCTGTCCGAAGCGCCGCACCGCGCCACGGTGATACTGGCCGCGGTCAGCGGCGAGGAGCAGGGGCTCCTGGGCGGGACCAGGCTGCTCGCCTGGCTCACCGAGCAGGGTTACAAGATCGGCGGCATGGCCACGAACGACATCGTGGGCGCCACGAACGGCTCACCGGATCGCCGGCCCCGCCTCTTCAGCGAAGGGGGCGCGGACGGCATCGACTCGCCCGGGCGCGAGCTGGCGCGCCGCATCGAGGAGCTGGTCGGGAAGCTGCGCGTGCGACTCGTCTTCCGGCGGGACCGCTTCGGCCGCGGCGGCGACCACCTCCCCTTCGTCGAGGCGGGCCACCCCGCGGTGCGCTTCACCGAGCCGCTCGAGGACTATCGCCACGAGCACCAGACCCCGCGCACGGAGAACGGCGTGGAATACGGCGACCTCCTGAAGCACCTCGATTTCCCGCTCATCGCCGAGACGGCCTCCGTTAACGCACGCTGGCTCGCCGAGCTGGCCGACGCGCCGGCTCCTCCGCTGTCGGTCCGGCTCACGGGCGCCGTCACTCCGGATGCCAAGCTCACCATCGAGGCGGGCGAGGACGCGGCGCGGAGCGGGTTCGAGATTTTGCATCGCGAGACGACGGATCCGCGCTGGAGCGTGCTCCGCTCGACGGAGGTGTCAGGTCTGATCGCCCTGCCGGGCATCAGCACGGACAACGAGTACTTCGCGGTGCGGTCGGTCGGCAAGAACGGCAGCAAGGGCCTGGCTGTGCCGGCCGTCGCCCCGCCCCGCCCGGCGCCGGGCTCCGTGGTGCCGACACCGGCGGCGAGCCCGACACCGGCGGCGAGCCCGACCCCGGCGGCGAGCCCGACACCCGCCGCGACCCCGACCGCGCGCACCGCGAAAAAGAAATCCTGATCCGCGCGCGCGGATCAGGGATTCGCGCCGGAGGCCATGGCCCGTCGGAAAACGAACGCGCTCTCGCAGCGTTCGCCGTCCGGATTCCGCGCACAGACGTCGATCTTGTTCAGGCCCGGGCGAAGCGCGATCTCTTCCGAGATCGTCATGCGGTCGCGCGCCGCGGAGCCTGAGTTCGAACGGAAGAGGGCCTTCTTGCGATCCAGGCGCGCTTGCTGATTCGTGACGCTGATCCAGGCATCGCGAATTTCCGTGCGGTCCCGGACGCTCGCCGCCACGGGCCAGCGCTCCTGGGCCGTCTCGCGCACGTCGCCTTCGATCTGGATCTGAATTCCGCCTGGTCCGCCCGCCCCGGGCGAATCGGGGCGCGCGGCGATTTCGATGCGTACCGGAGGGCAATCCACGAGCACGTTTCCGTCGGCGCGAAAGGTGAAGGGCACGTCGGTGACCCGGGCCGCGGGATCGTCGGCCGGCACCCCGTCGAATGCGATCGTGCGGCGGCTGCCTGCGCCCACGCGTCCGACGACGATCTCCTCGTGGCTCAGGTCGAACGCACCGGGCGATGACTGCCCGTGCACCCGAAACGCGTCGCGGCTTCCCTCGTTGTGAACCTCACACTCCACCCGTACCCGCTCCTTCGAGAGGGCCCCGCGCTGGGCACAGCGCACGCTCACACGAAGAGGCGCGGACGACGCATCGGAAGCTTCCGCGGCCTCCGCCGTCCAGTCGACGCCCGCCTCGCGCAGGGCTTGGGCGATCTTCCGCTCCTCGGCGACTCGACGCTCCTCCACGAAGGCCGCGGCGTGACGCACCGTCTCCTGGCGCGAGTCCCATCGCGTGTCGAGCAGAAAATCGCGCGCGAGGACGACCTCCTCCTCGGCGTCGGGAGTCGCCGCGAGATACCGGATCGTGGCGGCGGGACAGGGCAGCACGCTGGATTGCGAGAACGAGCGTTCGAGGTCGGCCTCGCGCATCGCGACGCCTTCCGAGAGACGGATCCGTCCCCCGCGTGATCCCGGGACGGGCTCGAGCTCGAGATCCGGAGTGATGCCGCGCGCCTGCAGCGACACGCCGCCGGGAGCGAGGTAGTGGGCCACGGTGAGCTTCAGCTTGCTGCCGTCGGCCTGATCGAACAGCACCTGCACCGACCCCTTGCCGAACGAGGTGCGTCCGAGCACCACCGCGCGATCGCGATGCTGGAGCGCGCCCGTGAGGATCTCGCTCGAGGACGCGGACCACGGTCCGATCAGGACGGCGAGCGGACCCGCCTCGCTCGCGCCGGAGCGCGATGCTTTCACGTCGCTCCCCTGGCCTCGTTCCCCCACCACGGTGGCGAGCGGACCGGATGGGATGAAGAGACTCGCCGTATCCGTCGCCTCACGGAACATCCCGCCGGGATTGCGCCGGAGGTCCAGGATCCACGCCGTCGCTCCTCCGGTCTTGAGCTCTTCCACGGCCTTGCCGACTTCCCGTGCGGTGCCCTGGCCGAAGTGCTCGATCTCGATGAGCCCCACGCCTCCTTCGAGCAGCCGGCTCTTGACCGAGGGGAGGACGATCTGAGACCTCACGGTGAGGAAGTCGACCAGCCCCGAGCCCTCGCGTTGAACCGTGATCCACACGCGGGAGCCTTCGAGCCCCATGACGAGATCGGGCAGTTCATCGAGCGAGAGCCCCGTCACGAGTCGATCGTCGACGGCGATGATCCTGTCGCACGCAAGCACACCCGCGGCTTCGGCGGGTCCGCGCGGACGCACCGACAGGATCATGAGCTCGCCCCGCGACGCGCCCGAGCCAGCGGATCTCGCATCGCCGAGGATCACGCCGATTCCCGAGAATCGATTGGAGACGGCGGTCGCGAACCGGCGCGCCTCCGCGGGATCGAAGAGCACGGAATGCGGATCGAGCGCCTCGAGCATTCCGTTCACCATCACGTACTCGGGCCTGGCGTCCGAGGCAGACGCACGATGGGCGTTCACGAAGCGGAGGAGCTCCTGCGCGCTTCGCACGAGCTCCGCGACCGTGCGAATGGACCTGGCGGCAAACACGCGGCGCGTTCCCGCCACGTTCACCGTGAGCGGGCCGTCGGCCGCGGCCTCGTCGACCATCACCTCCGGAACGTCGCGATCCAGAGCTCGCGCGGCGGCGCGGAACATCTGCGCGGGGCGGATGCGCGCGGGTTCGACGTAGCTCTTGTCGACCTGCTCCAGGACCGCTTTCAGAACAGCCCCATCGGGAAGGCGTCCGGCCGGTTGACCCGGCGCGGCGGCAACGCAGAGGGAAGAGCCCAGGCCCAGCACCACCACCGTCGTCAACCATCGAGTCGTCGTGACGCGAGGCATGAGAGTCGAATTGTAAAGGGCCGCTTGCTCACCATCCGCAATCGAAATGGAGGGGGACACCAAAAAATAGGGTCGTTTACGGCTCGTCGTGCTTGGCGGGCAGATTCCAGCCCATCGCATCGGCCTTCGCGCGGTTGTAGCTGCCGTCGCGATTGAGGGTTCCGTTCTGCACCAGCTGCTCACGCATGCGGACGGGCAGCGTCTCCAGCATTTTCATCCTGTCGAGGATCTCGGGACGGAAGTGCTCGTTCTCGCGCACGGCCTGATGGTCGCGCATCACGTCGCGTTCGGCATACACGACGTAATGAAAGGCCACGTCTCTGGCCCCTTTCACGACGATGCCCGAGGCGTCTTCGCTCAGCACCGCCAGCATCACCGCCTCGCCCAGCGGCGTCAGCGTCGTCATGTAAGTGCCCTCACGGGCGACGAGACGGAAGTGATCCGGCACATCGATGCGTGCGACCCCGCCGTGGAGCCGCGCCGAGCCGCGAAACATGACGTCCGCCGTCGGCGCCTCCAGCGAGATGTACTCGATCTCCCGGGAAGCATCCTCGGGGTGCGGCGTGATGAAGGCCTTCGTGCCCGTGATGCTCAGCGACGCGCCCGCGATCGCGCTGTTGGTGAAAACCCCATAGGTCGCGAAGATCCCCTGGAAGCTGAGTGACGTGACGACGGCCTTGTCGGTGTTCTCGAAGCGCCCCGCCTGTGCGAAGGGTTTCGTGGCCACGCCATAGACCCCGGCCGTGGCCAGGGACGTGCTGACGGTCCGTCCGATCACCCCGAAAACGTTTTCGGTCGGGCTGGTCGCTTCGCCGAAAACACCTGCCGAGCTGTCGACCGAAACGGGAGACACTCCCTTGCCCGCGCTGATTCCATGAACTCCGTAATTCGTCGTGGTCGTCGATGCCGACAGGCCGTAAACCCCGTCTCCCCCCGCGGTCGCATACCCCTGCACGCCGCGGCCCGTGGGAGAGTCGGTCTGGCCCGCGACGCCGTAGTTGTTTCCCGTCGTCGACAGCGCCCTCCCCCAGACCCCGATTCCCGAGGTCGAGAAGCTCTCGCCGTAGACGCCGGCCGGGTAGGCCGAGGACGACGCCGTCGCGACGCCGTACACGCCGGCGACGTTTCCCGTGCCGGTCGCCACGCCGAAGACGCCGTTCGTGGTGGCGGCGCCGGTCACCCCCGCACCGGATTTCGCCACGCCGCTGATGCCGTTCCCGGAGGCTGAGGTGTTCTCGACGAAGAAGGCCTGCGTGCCGCTCGAGCCCGAGCCCTGATACGGCAGCGTGAAGCCTCCCCCGCCGCCGCCCGAGGATGAGATCGTGAGCGTGCTGCCTGACGGCGTGATCGTCACGTTGGGCCCCGCGGCCAGCGTGATCGCTCCGCCGAGCCCGTTCAGCGTCGTCACTCCGGCCGCGGCCGAGCCCGCCAGAAGGCTGCTGCGGAAGCTCATCTCGAAGCCGGACGAATCGTTGGAGACGTTGGTGATCTGGGTGCCGTAGACGATGACCTTTCCGGCGCCCGAGACGACCGTGGCCTCGACCCGCGCGTTGGACGTCGCGTTGCCGAGCAGGCTCGCCGCAGAGAACTGCTGGCGGCCGTAAGGAAGCGAGTCGTATTCCTGGCTGCCGATGTTGGTTCCCCCGGCACCGCGGATCGTGAAGCGGATCTTCGCCGCCTGTCCGACCGTCTCCACGTACCCGAAGTTGTAGCGAAAGTTCTCGGTGTCGCTCTGCGATACCCCCTGCAGCTGCGCGGTCTCGCCCACGCCGATCGCGAAACCCGCCGGCACCGCTCCGAAGAACAGCCCCACGCTCTCGTCGAGCTTGCCGCTCGCCGGGAGCGAGTACGTGCGTGACGATGCCAGGATCTCGCCGCTCGACACGATGCGCAGCGCCCCCGAGGTGCCGGGCTGATTCAACGTGACGCCGACGACGTCGTCCAGACGCCTCGTCTGACCGGCATCGAGCGTGCCCGAGACCGTGGCCGGTGACGTGTTCGAGACATCGGTCTTGAAGTACCTCAGCTGGTACGTCACGGCGGCCGTGCCCGGGTTCGTGAGAAGGAGCGTGGTGAAGAACCTCGCTCCCGCGGCTCCATCGGCCCGGGCCACGGCCGGAATGAAGACGTCCGTTCCGGAGAAGCCGGCTTGCAGGCCGGCGGCGCCCACCAGCGTCACGAGCACCGAGGCCAGCACGGCGGCGCGCAGGAGGGTGAGGAGAACGGGTGACTCGTCTTTGTTCATGATGTCTCCTTGTCTGCGGGCTCGTCGGAGCCCGCCTTCACACGGAAAGATGCATCGCCAAGGAGGCCTCGAGCATTTGCGTGAGCTAAGATTTGGATGAGAAATGGCTCTGGAAGCGAAGATGGGTGCGGTCGAAGGGGTTTTTCTCTTCGGGCCCTTTCGCCTGGACGTTCGGGAGCGCGCCCTGCTGCGCGACGGCGAACCCGTGCCGATCACCCCGAAGGCGTTCGACCTGCTCACGCTGCTGGTCCGGTCCGCCGGACGGGTAGTTCTGCGGACCGAGCTCCAGGACGCGCTCTGGCCCGACACGATCGTCGAAGAGGCGAACATCAACTTCAACATGAGCGCGGTGCGGAAGGCGCTCGGGGACGCCGGGAACGCTCCTCTGTATATCGAGACGGTGCGCGGCCATGGCTACCGGTTTCTCGCGACGGTTCGTACCGAAGAAGCCGAGACGGGGAAAGGAGAGATCCGGACCCACGAGGCGCCGCCCGGCCTGGTCGCCCCCTCCGCCCATCCGATCCAACCTGAATCCCGGCTTCACGAGCCCAGACGCGAGGGAAGAGCCGGGCGGA
>JBDSFL010000695.1:0-4547 GCA_039919545.1 Thermoanaerobaculia bacterium
CGGGCACGACAAGGGCATCTGCACCGTGGATGACGAGATCAAGGCCGAGTGGACCTTCATTCCCCACTTCTATTACAACTTCTACGTCTTCCAGTACGCCACCTCGTTTCTGGCTTCGCAGGCTCTGTCCGAAGTGGTGCTGGCGGGAGACAAGACCGCAACCAAGCGTTACCTCGACTTCCTCTCGGCGGGCGGCTCGGATTACCCGGTGGAGCTGCTGAAGAAGGCGGGCGTCGACATGACGACCTCCCAGCCGTTCGACCTCACGATGAAGAAGCTGAACCGCGTCATGGACGAGATGGACAAGATCCTGACTCGGATGAAGAAGTAACGGTCCCCGGATCTCCGTCCCACAAGGGTCGGGTCTCGAGACCTGACCCTCTCTTTTATTTCGAGCGTTCCAAAGTCTTCATCGCCTTGACACACCGCTTGAGCACGTTCTCCGCACCGATGCGCGCGGCGTTTGAGGCGAACCCAGGTGTCGGCCCACGCCAGCGCAGCTCCTCCACATCTCGGAACGGCTCGCCATCGCTCCGCAGCGTCGCGAGGCGCTTGAACAGAAGGGCCAGCTCTTGCCGGTCGCCGAGCACGGCCGGAGGAAACTCCTCGATCGCGCCGTGCTTGTTCAGGAGCCGCGCCGCCGACACTCGGCCAATTCCCGGGATCCCGGGATAGCCGTCCGCCCCATCGCCGACGAGCGCCAGGAAATCGGGAATCAGCAGGGGGACCACGCCGAATTTCTCGCGCACACCCTCCGCGTCGCGGATCCTGCCGCTCTTCCGGTCCACCTGCACCACACGGGCTCCGACCACGCACTGAGCCAGATCCTTGTCCGGCGTCCAGATGCAGACCTTCTCGACCGTGGCGAAACCCGCGGCGATTCGCGCGGCGGCGGCCAGCGCATCGTCCGCCTCCAGCTCCGTCATGGGCCAGACCGCGACTCCCATCGCCGCCAGCGCCTCCTCCAGCGGAAGGAACTGAGCCACCAGCGCGGGCTCCATCCCCTCGCCCGTCTTGTATCCCGCCCAAATGCCATTGCGAAACGACTCGATGACGTGATCCGTCGCCACACCGATGTGCGTCGCCCCTGTCTCGAGCATCTGGAGCACGGTGTTCAGCACGCCGATGACGGCTCCGTGAGGCGGATCCTCGCCCTTGCTGAAGCGACGCAGGCCATAGAAGTGCCGGAACAGCTCGTACGTTCCGTCGATCAGGTGCACGATCATCCGATTCGCTCCCTATAACGTAGAAGCAGGACCTGACCCCATTGCCAAGGGTCAGGTCCTGCTTCTACGTTATAGCTCGTGGCGACCGAGATCGTGTGGCCGACCCGGACCAGGTTCCGCCCCTCATGCTTTTTCGGCCAGCCGAGCCCGCAGGCGTTCTTCCTGCTCGCGCAGCTCGGGGGTGAGCTCCTCGCCGAAGTCCTCCGCCTCGAAGACCTGCCGGATCTCGATCTCGGATTCCGAGCCCGGCATCGGATCGGGGCAGCGCTTCACCCATTCGATGGCTTCCTCCTTCGACCTCACCTGCCAGATCCAGAACCCGGCGACCAGCTCCTTCGTTTCGGCGAAGGGCCCATCGATGACCGACTTCCTGCCATCGGCGAACCGCACCCGCGATCCCTTGGAGCTCGGGTGCAAACCCTCCCCCGCCAGCATGATTCCCGCGTTCACCAGCTCCTCGTTGAACTTGCCCATGTCGGACAGGAGCTTCTCGTCGGGCATCTTCCCTGCTTCTGAATCCTTCGTCGCCTTGACCATCACCATGAATTTCATCGAAGGTCTCCTTCTCGTTTTTCGTTTCCGAGGCGGACTTCGGGTCCTTTTCCGGACCCTCCGAACCCGACTCTACTGAATCGTCGAACGGGCGACGGTCAAATCGACAGCTCCGGAATGAACTTTTCTACCGCACCCTCTGGCGCATCCGCTCCGAGGCCGCCCGGCTGGCCAGAAGGCTCGTTCCGTCGCGGAGCGTGACGAGCAGACGGCGATCATCGGCGGGGCGCAGGTGGTCGACCGCGTCGAGATTCACGATGTGCGACCGGTGAATCTGCTCGAACGACGCGGGGTCGAGTCGCGCCAGGAGCTCCTTCAAGGGAATGTTCACCAGGTGGCTCTCCCGTGCGGTGTGTATCTCGGAGTATTCGCCGCTGGCCTGCACGCGCACGATCTCTCCGACTGCGATCGGGACGATCCGCGTCCCCTTCCGCACGAACAGTCGCGTGAGAGGACGGGCAGACGCGTCGAGGGCACGCTCCACCGTACTCGCATCCTCCCGGACCCGCAGGCCCCTCGTGCGGACGCGCTCGATGGCGGCGGCCAGCCGATCGCGGCCGAAAGGCTTCACGAGGTAGTCCACGACGCCCAGCTCGAAGGCCGCCACGGCATAGGCCTCGTAGGCCGTGGTGAAGACGACCTCCGGCCGATGCACCAGGCGCCTCAGCACCTCGAGTCCGTCCAGCTCCGGCATGCGGATGTCCAGCAGCAGCAGGTCGGGCCGCTCGCTTTCCACGACGACGAGGGCCTCGGGGCCGCTGGCCGCCACGCCCGCGAGCTCGACGCCCGGCACGCTCGAAAGGTAGGACACCAGGTTGGCCCGCGATTCGGCCTCGTCCTCCGCGATCACGCAACGGAGGGCACGGCTCATGAGAAATCCTCCTCCAGGAATCCGGGCTCGCCCACGAGCCGCACGCTGGCGCTGAAGCCGCCGAGAGACGAGCGCTCGATGCGCAGCGTTCCTGAGGTGCCGTACAGGGCATCGAGCCGGCTCCGCAGCAGCGGAAGGCCGAGCCCCTCTTTCCGGAAGGGTTCGGCTCTGCTGTCCCACGCACCGTCGTCCTCGACTCGAAGGACGAGAGCTTCAGCCTCCTGGGCGATCGAAATCGAGACGACCCCGCCAGCGGCGCGCGACGCGATGGCGTGGATCACCGCGTTCTCCACGAGCGGTTGCAGAACGAATGGAGGCACCACGCGGCCCAGCGCCGCGTCGTCGATGGTGAACCGCGTGGAGAGCCGTGTGCCGAGGCGCAAGCGCTCGAGCTCGAGGTATTCCCGCGTGAAAGCCAGCTCATCCCGCAGCGCCACGCGATCTGAGGCTGCGCTCTGGACGCGCAGCGCGTAACGGAGCGTGGTTCCGAGCCTCTCGAGAGCGTTCGCTGTCGCGGGTGCGTCGCGCTCGGCGAGGCCAACGAGCGAATGGAGCACGTTGAGGATGAAATGCGGATTCAGCTGCGCGCGCAACACCGCCAGTCGCGCTTCCGCCCGTAGAGTCTCGGCCCGCAGCGCCCGGATCGAAGCCTCCTTGGCCTGCCGAACATGGAACCGGGATCGCCCGAAGCCCGCCAGCACGGCGAACACGAGCAACGAGAGCAGCGCCTTCCACGCGACGTTCCTGTTGTCCTGCGGAAGGTGCCAACCCTGTCCCTCCCACGCGCGCATCGCCATCAGCCCGAACGTCGCGCCGAGAACGCACCAGAGAACGAAGACCGGGGCAAGCGCGATGAGCCAGAGGCGATTTCGCCGGGACGGCGCCGCCTCGGCCAGGCGGAGCACGACGGGAACGGCCAGAGCTTCCGGGAGCGAATTGGCAATGCCGGCGAGCAGCGCGCTGCCCATTCCCATGGCCGAGGAGATCCGAATCGCGCTCGTGTAGGCGAGCAGGTAAAGAGCGTACGCGCCACCCCAGGTGAAGATCGGGCCAGGCCAATCCGGCGGGTCGGAGGAAACCCGACGCCCGCCGCCGGAACCGTTCGAGGTCATGCGTCAGTGTCTCGCGCCGGCCTCCGTCCCGAAAGGCGTGAAGTCGCCGTTCATGGGTTCGAAACGGCAGTTGACCCGACTTCCGGCGCAACGACGCCCGCAAGCGCTCTACCGTCGGCCCGGATCTGGATCGAGGAGGCCTCGTTTGAATCGCCACCGTCGTTCGCTCTCGTTTCTGCTTCTCCTGTTCGTCCTTCCGCTCTCCGCGGCACCACCCGCAGATGAAGACCGCCGCCTTGCCGCCTCCGTAGCGGCCATCTGCGCGGCCGACTACCGAGGCGATCGCGCCGAGCTCGCGCGCCAGGCGGCATTGCTCGATGCCGCGCCATCGAAGACGCATCAGATCTACCGCGAATACTGGACCGGATTCGCATTCTGGCGCCGCGCCATCAACGGCTTCAACGAGACACCCACACCCTCCGATCTCGTCGCCGATCTGGACCGCTGCGCCGAGCACGAACGGAAGGCGCTGGCGCTCGATCCCGAGCTCGAAGATGCCCGAAGCGCGCTGGCCGGCTGCCTCTCCGGCGAGATGTTCCTGGCCTCTCAGCTCACTCCCGAGAAGAAAGCCGAGGTGTTTCGCGAAGGCCTCGCTCAGATGAAGCTCCTGGAGCAGAAAGCGGACGTGAATCCGCGCAGCCTCTGGATCGTGGGCGGCAAGCAGATGTTCGCGCCGCCGCCTTTCGGGGGCGATGCGGTTCGAGCGTCGGCGACGTATCGGCGCGGGCTCGAAGCGGCGCGCCGCGAAGCCCTCTCTGCTGCCGGGCGGCCGCCGTGGATCCCGTC
>JBDSFL010000131.1:0-5071 GCA_039919545.1 Thermoanaerobaculia bacterium
TCGATCTCACCGCCGGGCGCGCGATAGTTGCGCGCCAGAACACGAACGCCCCGTGCTTCGAGGTAATCGGCCGCGAGCGCCTCCCCGCGCACGCCCGCGGGGCGCGTGGACGCTCTCGCCCCAGGCAGAGCTGCCGTGGACGCGCGGCTCGAGGCGCGCCCGCGGCCGAGCCCCAGTTTTTTCAGGTGCGCTTTCCACTCTGGCATCGCGACGAGCATAATCTCAGGCATGGACGACGTGCTCATCGTTCACTGTCCGGATTGCGAGGCGACGCTCACGATCGACCGCGAGAGCGGCCATATCCTCGCGCACGAGCCCGCTCAGCAGAAGCGCAAAGTCTCCACGTTCGAGGAAGCGGCTCAAGAGCTCTCCCGCCAGAAAAATCGCGCCGAGGATCTCTTCGCGGCCACTGTGGAGCGTGAGAAGCACAAGAGCGAGATCCTGGAGAAGACGTTCCGCCAGGCCCTCGAGAAGGCCCAGAGGGACACGTCGAAGCCCCGCGGCATCTTCGACGACGACTAGACTTTTCGCGGTCAATCGGAGTTGTCGAGATACCAGAAGAGCCACCCGAAGCCGGCCATCATGGCGACGGCCATCACGCCCCAGGTCAGCATGAGCGGCCATTTCCCCTCGTAGACCACGTGGATGCGCCAGAAGCCGAAGGCCACCATCATCACGCCGATGATGTAGAGCGTCGTCTTGCGCACGCGTGCGAAGCCCTCGGCGATCTCGGATTCCTCGCGCAGCTTCTCGGAGCCGGCCTGCTTCCTCCGCTTGAGCAGCTCCTGCCGGATCTGCTCCGGAGTGCGGCCCATCGGCTTGTCGGCTTCGATCAGGGAGACTTTCTTGTCCCCTTCGACGAACAGGTCGGGGACCGTCGTCGAGCTTCGCGTGGGCTGGATCGGGCGCGGCGAAATCGATCGGATCGGCCGCGTGTTGTCAGGCTTTCCAGTTTTTTCCATTCGATGACTCCCGGCGCTGCCGTCAGGCCGCGGGCCCTGACATACGTTGTCCCGGATGCGCCGGGAGCGCCTGCGCTGCGAGCTCGAGCACGTCGAACGCCTCGGTCTTGCCGTTCATCTCCGTGCGCGCGTTCCCGAGCATCACCATGCAGAAGGGGCACGCGACGGCCACCGCGTCCGCCCCCGCCTCCTCGATCTCGGCGAAACGAGTCTGGTTGATGCGGGCGCCCACCTTCTCGTCCAGCCACATCCGGCCGCCTCCCGCGCCGCAGCAGAGGCCGTTCTCACGCGAGCGCGGAAGCTCTCTCACCTCGAGGCCCGGGATCGCGCGGAGCACGTCGCGCGGCGCGTCGTACACCTCGTTGTGACGGCCGAGATAGCAGGGGTCGTGGAAGGTGATCGACTTCGGCTCCGAATGCTCGAGCCGGATGCGCCCCTCGGCGATGAGCTCGGCCACGAGCTCGGTGCCGTGCAGGACCTGGTAGTCGCCGCCGAAATCGCCGTACTCGTTGCGAAGCGTGTTGAAGCAGTGAGGGCAGTTCGTGACGACCTTCTTCACGCCGTAGCGGTTCAACGTCTCCACGTTCTGCTGCGCCAGCGTCTGGAACAGGTACTCGTTGCCGAGGCGCCGCGCCGGGTCGCCATTGCAGGTTTCCTCGCGCCCCAGGATGGCGAAGCGGATGCCCGCCTGCTGCAGGAGCTGCGCGAGCGAGCGCGAGACGCGCTTGCCCTTTTCCTCGTAGGAGCCCGCGCAGCCGACCCAGAAGAGCACCTCCACATCGGCGGTATTCGCCTCGGCCATCGTGAGGACGGGGAACGGCAGCTCGGACGTCCACGCGCCGCGATCGGCCGAAGGAAGGTTCCAGGGATTTCCCTGGCGCTCCATCCCGTTGAACGAGGTCTGCGCCTCGCGCGGAAATTCGCTCTTGGCCAGAACGAGATGCCGGCGCAGGTCGACGATCTTGTCGACGAAGGAGATGCCTACCGGGCAGGCGTTCTCGCAGTAGCGGCACGTCGTGCACGCCCAGATGGTCTCCTCGTCGATCCAGCCCCCGATCAGAGGCAGGCGCTCGGCCACGGTGCCGTTCCCGCGGCCGGTCTGGGCATCGATGGTGGCATCCGCGCCGGCGTACAGCGCGGAGCGCAGGTCGGACATGAAGCCCTTCGGCGTGAGCGTCTTGCCGGTCAGGTGTGTCGGACACACCTCACGGCACCGGCCGCACTCGGTGCACGTGAACATGTCGAGCTTCTGCTTCCAGGTGAACTCTTCCACCTCGGCGACGCCGAACTTCTCGGACTCGGCCGCTTTCTCGATGTCGAACGTGCTCAGCTTGCCGGGCACGAGGTTGCGGAAGAACAGATTGGGCATGGCCGTGATGATGTGGAAGTGCTTGGCGAACGGGAGGTAGTTCCCGAACGCGAGGATCGTGACGAGATGGATCCACCAAGAGGCGAAATAGAGTGTGGTGAGGCTCAACGCCCTCGTGCCGTGGAGCAGGCGGGCCACCGCGGCGGTCACCGGCTCCCAGCCCGACGCGAGCTGCGGGGCGAGGTTGTCGCGAGCGCCTCCGGCCAGCAGGTCGGTCACCATGAGGACGCCGATCAGCAGCAGGATGAAATCCGCATCGAATGACGGATCGAGACGGAGCTTCTTGAAGAGATGCCGGCGACCGAGCGCCAGCACCACACCCACCAGCGTCGAGACGAGCACCACGTCCTTCACCAGCAGATACGCCTCCCAGAAGCCCGACGAGAGGAACGGGAGCGCCGCCCCCGGGAAGAGGCCCTCGAACACCAGCGAGGCCGTGCGCACCCCGAGAATCACGAACCCGGAGAAGATGAGCATGTGGTAGATGCCCGCGTACAGGTCGCGGAACATCCTTCTCTGCAAAATTCCCAGCTCGACGGCGCTCCAGATGCGCTCCGGGATCCGATCCCAGCGCGGATCGGGCCCGCCCCCCTGCGTCATCAGCTGCCAGCGTCGCGAGATCGTGTAGGTGAAGAACGCGATCGCCGCGGAGAGCAGGAGCGCGAACAGAAGCGTTCCCGGCACACCGAAGTAGCTCGTTTGCGTGGGGATCATCTTGCTGGCAAGGATAAGCGGACGGCTTTCCGGATGGAAGCATGGGCGTACCGATCCGACTCGGCAGCTTCCCCGGGTGTATGATCGTCAAGTCGAGTACTGTCAACAAATCCGGACGAATTGGAGCCACGATGACACATAACCGAAAGCTCCTCGGCCTGGCCGATCTGCTCATCCTTGCAGGACTTCTGGGTTCATTCGGCGGCCTCCAGGCTCAAGGGCCTCTCGCCGCCGCTCAATCCACCGAGCTCTGGGGCGGGCCCGCGGCGAAGGGAGGGGGGAGCTCCGGCGCGCGATTCGACTCGAACATCTACATCAGCGCCGTGCTCGCCCCGGCGAGCGGCACCGTGGATTTCTATCTCGCCGGCTCGCTCGTCACCTCACGCTCCTTCTCGGTCTCCACGCGAGGCGTCACGGTTCTCGCAACGCCGATCGAGCTCGACGGCGCGGGCGCGTTCCTCTATCGCATCCGGTCCAGCTCCGCGGTGAGCGCGTGGTCCGAGACGTACAACGAGACGAGCACCGGGCGCTTCGGGCTCAGCCTGCAGGCCTTCACCTCGACCGATTTCCTGAATCCCGGTGACGAAGCCTCCGGCGGCGGAGCGGACGCCTCCAGCTCGAGCGAGCCAGGCAGGGCCCGCACCAACGTGGGCATCGTCTGCCGGCCCGGCTCGTCGCAGGCGTGCCGCATCGAAGTGACCGCATACCAGGGGGGGTCGGGGCTCGGCACGGGCACCCTCACCGCCGACCCGGGCAGCGCTGTTCAGGCCTCGCTCGCCACCCTGGTGCCCGCCTCCCAGGGGATCTCGGGTCTCGCCATCCAGATCCGCCTGCTGCAGGGGTCGGGGCAGCCCTATGCGATCCGAAACGACAACCGCACGAGCGACGGCACCTCGATCCCGCTCGCGATCTCTCGCTCCGCCTTCTCCACGGCGCCCACCATCACGCGCTTCGACGCCACTCCGGAGAGCGGCTGCTCGCAGCAGAACGTGAGTCTCTCCTGGGCCACGACGGGCGCCGTCCGCGTCACGATCTCGGGCGTCGCCGGCGATCTGCCGCCAAGCGGCGCCGCGAGCGTCTCGCTCCAGGCCACGACGGACCTCATCCTCACGGCGTACTCGAGCACGGGCGAAACGTCCAGCGCGCCGCGCCGCGTCACCATCTATCCCCCGACCGAGCCGCCCACTCCCTCTCCCGCGTCCGCCACCACCACCCTGAACGGCACCGCGACCGGCATCATCCCCGCCTCCTTCGCGGGCCGGGTGACCGCCGAGTTCACGCGACATGAATCTTCCGGCTCCACGTTCGACCTGAACGGCTACAACTGGGTCTACATCGGAGGCGCGACCGCCGGCACGGACATCGTCAAGCTGACGGCCACCGGAAATTGCGGCACCTCCTCGGCCACCATCACTTTCACCGTGGTCGGTGCCGGCGCCCCTCGAATCGTGTCGTTCACCGCCGATCCCGCCATCGCATGCGCACCGGCGAACATCGTCCTGTCCTGGCAGACCATCGATGCGACCAGCGTCACCATCACGGGCGTCGACACGGTGCTGGCGCCGAACGGATCGATCGGTGTGACCGTGCAGCGAGCCGAGGCCGACGTCAATGGCAACAAGGATTTCAAGCTGATAGCTCGCGGGGCCAACAACAAGATGAGCGACACGACGATAACGGTGCACGTCGACGACACGCTTCAGACACCCGTCGTGTCGCCGAGCAACGTCACTGTCGCCGCCGGGCAGACCCTCGTCGTCACGGTCACCAACATGCCGATCATCGAGCGCGTGGGCTGGGTGTACGCCCAGAACCAGAGCGGCAGCACCTTCCAGCTGCTCTCCCAGAACTCGGCCACCGGGACGTCCACCTTCCGCTACAGCGCAGGCCTCGGCGCACCCACGCAGGACATCGTCCGCATCAGCTACCGCAACGGCTGCGGCACCACCTACGGGCTCTTCACCGCCAACGTCCAATAAGCGGCAGGCAAGGCGTAGAAAAACGGGCGGCCTCGGCCGCCCGTTTT
>JBDSFL010000156.1:0-3137 GCA_039919545.1 Thermoanaerobaculia bacterium
CGCCGACAGCAGCCGGTGAAGCGCCGCGGCGCCGCCGCGGAGAGCCGCATCGGGGTTCAGGAAAAAAATCGTGCGCGACGTGCCGCCCTGCTCGCGCGCGCCGCGATTGCACGCCGGCCCGAAACCGATGTTCGACGGCAGGCGCACGACCCGCGCTCCCGCTGCTTCGGCGATTTCGGCGGAACGATCCGTCGATGCGTTGTCCACCACCACCACCGGGGTTCCCGCCGGGATCGATCTCACCGCCTCGCCGAGGTAGCTCGCAGAGTTCCAGGCCACGATCACGACCAGCACGTCGACGGCCGGAGTGACCGAGGGGTCTTCGCCGGATCGCTTCGGGGCGCTGGCGGGTTGCTTCGGGGAGATGGCGCTCAAGCCGGGAGCTTCGTGAGCGGCGGAAAGGCCGCCAGCACCGCGACGTCACGCCGCCGCGTCTCGGCGCTCTCGAAGCCGGCCGCGGCCGCCGCGGAGAGGGTACTCAGCCAGCCGATCTCCCGCGCCGCCGCGCGCAGGGAGCCGGGAACGAGCGCATTCTTGAATGCTGCTCCCTTCGCCTGCGGCGACAGATTCCGGCGCAACGTGCGAAGCCGGTTCTGCAGAAGGCGCCGCCAGCGCTCCTCGGGCCAGCGCCCGCCGGTGGCGGATCCGAGATGGCGCGCGCGCGCGGCAGGCACGCAGGCGAATCGCAGCTTCTGCCGTGCGAGGCGGAGCGAGAGATCGACGTCCTCGTAGTAGGCGAAAAAGGATTCCTCGAAGCCGCCGCAGGCCAGGAACACGTCACGCCGGTAGACGGCGGCCGTGGCCGAGACGCCGGGAATGGAAAAGGGGAGCGCCTCCGCGGACGGCGGCACCTCACCCCTGCGGAGCTGGATCGCTTCGGCACGCGCGTTCCATCCGATGCCGCAGCCGTCAACGACGCTGCCTGCCGCGTCGAGCACGACGCCCTGCACCGCCGCCAGCCCTTCGTCGGCATCGAGCGCCGCCACGCAGGCCGCGAGATAGCCGGGCGCAAGCGTGCAGTCGTTGTTCACGACGGCGACGTAGCGCGGCGCGCGTCCCTCGCGTCCGGCCTCTCTCACGCCCCGGTTGCACGGCTCGGCAAAACCCTGGTTCTGCGGCGTCCCGATCACGTGCACCGCGCGCTGCGCCAGGCGCGCGAGCTCGGGCGCGGAGGAGCCGTTGTCGACGACGATCGTGTCCGCGGGGTGCTGGGCCTCGACCGCGTCCAGGCATGCGTCCAGCATGGCGCCCCCTTCGAGGTTCACCACCACCACCGCGAGCGGAAGCGTGTCGGGAGTTCCCATGTGGCGCGATTATCAAGGTGAACCAGGAGCCTGTCCGAGTAATCCCGGGAAATCGCATTCCGGGCGCCGCGGGGTCGAGTGCAAGGCGGCGCGACGACCCCTCCGAGTGTCGAAGCAGATGACTGGGGGTCCGGGGGGCGCAAGGAAACGCGCCCCCCGGGAAGCCGCGTCAACGCCGCAGGCGGCCCCGCGCCGCCGGAGCCCCTTGGGCGCATGGGGTTTGCGGTCAAGCTCAGCGTTGCAGCGACGCGGCAGGAGAACCACTCCATCACACGCCGCTGCGCCTTGATCTTGCTGCGCAAGCCCCATGCGTGCGATCCCGGGATGACTCGGACAGGCTCCTCGCCCGGTTGCTTCCGCGCGGGCGGGAACCCAGAATCCCCGTCCCATGCTCGCCCGAGAATTTCTCCGCAAGAACTTCGACCAGCTGCCGCATCTGCTCCGCGGGCGGGCCTACGACGCCGACGCCCTGGCCCGCTGGGGCGCGCTGGATGCCGAGCGGCGCCGCCTCCTCACCGAGACCGAGACGCGCAAGGCCGAGAAGAACACCGTCTCCCAGGAAGTCGGGCGTAAGAAGCGCGCGGGCGAGGACGCCGCCACCGAGCAGGAGCGCTCGCGCACGCTCGGGGCCGAGATCGCCTCGCTCGACGAGCGGCTGCAGGCCATCGAGGCGGAGTTCACGCCGCTCGAGCAGACGCTGCCGAACATCCCGCACGAGAGCGTGCCGGAAGGGGCGGACGAGACGGCGAACGTGGTCGTGAAGACGTGGGGCACCCCGCCGGCGATGGAGTTCACGCCGAAGCCGCACTGGGAGCTGGGCCTCGATCTCGGGATCCTGGACTTCGAGCGCGCCGCCAAGATCACCGGCTCGCGCTTCACCGTGCTCTCCGGCGCCGCCTCGCTCCTGAACCGCGCCCTCATCCAGCTCATGCTCGACCTGCATACGCGCGAGCACGGCTATCGCGAGGTCCTGCCCCCGTTCATCGTGAACGCGGCCTCGCTGCTCGGCACGGGACAGCTCCCGAAGTTCGAGGAGGATCTGTTCCGCCTCCAGGGCACCGACTGGTATCTCGCCCCGACTGCCGAGGTGCCGGTGACGAACCTGCACCGCGACGAGATCCTCTCCGCCGACCGACTCCCGATCTCGTACTGCGCCTACACCCCCTGCTTCCGCGCCGAGGCGGGAGCGGCGGGCAAGGACACGCGGGGGCTCATCCGCCAGCACCAGTTCGACAAGGTCGAGCTGGTGAAGTTCTCGTTGCCCGAAGACTCCGGGGCCCAGCACGAGCAGCTCACGCGCGACGCCGAGGCCGTGCTCGAGCGTCTCGAGCTTCCCTACCGCCGCGTCCTGCTCTGTCGCGGGGACATGGGCTTCTCGGCCGCCAAGACCTACGACCTCGAGGTCTGGCTCCCGGGCCAGGACACGTACCGCGAGATCTCGTCTTGCTCCAGCTTCGAGTCGTTCCAGGCGCGGCGCGCCGCCATCCGCACGCGCATCGAGACACCCGGCGGCAAGAGCCGCAACGAGCTCGTGCACACGCTGAACGGTTCGGCGCTGGCTGTCGGGCGCACGCTCGTGGCCGTGCTCGAGAACAATCAGCGGAAGGACGGCTCGGTGAGAGTCCCCGCCGCGCTGCGCTCCTATTGCGGCGGCCTCGAAGAGATCCGTCCGGCCTGACCGGCGGCACTCCTCCCCCTTCCCGTCTCGCGCCTCCGTCCGGCGTCCGGGTTCCGGCAAACTTCCCCGTTCCCGAATCGCGCCATTGGGCTGGAAGAGAGTCCGTCTTGACCGGCGCCTCTCCGAAAGAAGAGATTCGCGCGGAGGGGTTCGGG
>JBDSFL010000193.1:0-3366 GCA_039919545.1 Thermoanaerobaculia bacterium
CTGAACGTGAATTTTGGCGCGCCCTTGGCCTTCGCGGCCTCCTTGGGCTCGGCCTCCTGCGCGGCCAGCGGCAGGGCGAGCCAGCTCAAGACGATGGCGGCCAGCGGCAGCCTGTTTGCTTTGGGGAGTCTCATGAACCGACCCGTATGATAGCCACGGCCCTCTTCTGGGTAGGCCCATCGCAGGAGGAACATCATCAGCGATCTCGGATTCGACATCCCGTTCGAGCTGCAACGATTCGGCAACGGCCTCACGGTGGTCGTCGCTCCGCAACCCGGCATCCCTGTCGTCACGGTGGATGTCACCTACGACGTCGGGAGCCGTGTGGAGCCCGAAGGAAAGACCGGGTTCGCCCATCTCTTCGAGCACTTGATGTTCGAGGGCTCGGAGAACGTCGGCAAGGGCGAGCATTTCCGGCTCGTGGCCGCGGCCGGTGGATCGATGAACGGCACCACCTCGGAAGACCGCACGAATTATTTCGAGAGCCTCCCCGTCGAGTGCCTCGACCTGGGCCTCTTTCTCGAGGCCGACCGCATGCGCGCGCTCGTGCTCTCGCAGGAGAAGCTCGACAACCAGCGCGAGGCGGTGAAGGAAGAGAAGCGCCTCCGCGTCGACAACCAGCCGTACGCGAAGTCGTTCGAGGTGACCGACACGCTCGCCTACGACGCCTTCCCCTACAAGCACTCCGTCATCGGCTCGATGGAAGACCTCGATGCCTCGTCGCTCGACGATGCGGCCACCTTCTACAGCCGTTACTACGCGCCCGGAAACGCCCTCGTCTGCATCACGGGTGACGTGGAGCCCCGCTTCGCCTTCGAGCGGGCGCGCCTCTTCTTCGAGCCGATCCCGGCGCGGGAGACGCCCCAGAAGTTCACCTTCTTCGAGCCCGAGCCCACCGGCGAGCGGCGGAGCCACGTGGACGACCCGCACGCGGCGGTCCCGGCCGTGCACGTGAACTTCAAGATCCCCGAGCGGCGGCACCCGGACTGCCTCGCGCTCGCTTACGTCGACAAGATCCTGTCCGGCGGTGAGAGCGGCAAGCTCTGGCGCCGGCTGGTGAAGGACGACGAGCTGGCGCTGTCGATGTCGATGACCATCGACGAGCGCCGCGGCCCCTCGCTCTTCCGCGTCTTCGCGCTCGCCCGCCCCGGGGTCTCCCTCGAGCAGCTCGAGGCCGAGATCAGGGTCGATCTCTCGCGCATGGCCGGGGAAGGGCCGTCGGCCGCCGAGATGACGCGCGCTCAGCGCATGCTGCGGTCCGAGGCGATCCGGGCGACCCAGACCACTCAGTCCATCGCGTTCCTGCTGTCGGAATACGGTGTGTACGACGGAGATCCCGGGCTCTGGAAAACGGATTTCGAGCAGATCCTCGCCATGAGCGCTTCGGACGTGAGGGACGCGGCCGCGCGCGCCTTCCAGCCCGCCCGCATGTCGGTGGTCACCGTCAGCCCGGCGGACGAGGCAGGAAAATGAAGCAGCTCCCTCCCGAGCCTGGCCCGGCCGTTCCGTTCTTCCCCCCTCCGTTCGTGCACCACGCGCTCTCCTCGGGCCTCGAGGTGCGCGCGGCCCGCTGGGGGAAGCGGCCGACGGTCGCCGTCTCTCTTCTCTTCCCCGGCGCGGGAAGCGTGGCCGACCAGAGCGGTCGTGAAGGCACCTCGGAGATCACGGCCGAGTCGATGCTCGGCGGCACGTCGCGCAAGAGCTCGCGTGAGCTGGCCGAGGCCATCGACGACCTGGCCGCCGTGGTCGACGTCGCGGCTGGTTTCGATTCCGCGGTGGCGCGGCTCTTCATCCTCGAGAAGGATCTCGAGCAGGGCCTCGACCTGCTGGCCGAGGTGCTGGGCGAAGCCTCCTTCCCGGAAGACGAGATCGAGAAGAACCGGCGCCGGCAGATCGACCTCATCAAGGAGCAACGCTCCGAGCCAGATTTCCTGGCGCGCGAACGCCTGCTCGATCGCCTGTATCCGGGGCATCCCTACGGCACGCTCACCGCGACCGAGGCCGGTCTCCTGGCGATCACTCGCGACGACGTGCTGGGCCACTACCGCACCCGCTTCTCGCTCCAGGGCGCCACGTTGATCCTGGTCGGCGCCGCCGAGCCCGGGCGGCTGATCGCCGCCGCGGAACGGACGTTTGGCAGGACCTCCCTCGGCATCGCCACGAGAGATGGCGCCATCGAGCCTCCGCCGCTCGTGAAGGGTTTCTCGATCCACCTCGTGAACCGTCCGGGCTCGGTGCAGACGAACCTGCTCTTCGCCCGGCCGGCAATCAAGCGGAACGATCCGCGCTTCGCCGCCGCCATCGTGGCGAACCAGTCGCTCGGCGGCGGAGCCTCGTCGCGCCTGTTCCACGTGCTGCGCGAGGAGCGCAGCCTCACCTACGGGGCCTATTCGTCGCTCACTCCGCGCGTCCATGCGGGACACTTCGGCGCCTCCATCGACTGCCGCACCGACGTCACGGACGCGGCGCTCTCGGGCCTGCTGGGGCTCATCAAGGAGTTCGCCGCCGAAGGGCCGTCGGAAGCCGAGCATCTCCGCTCGCAGAATTTCCTTCGGGGCTCCTTCGCCCTCGCCCGGGAAACACCGGGGGCCATCGCGCAGGACGAGACGACCCGCATCCTCCACCAGCTCCCGCAGGACGAATTTCTGACGTGGCGCGAACGGGTCGGCGCCGTGTCGACGACCGACGCCCGCGAGGCGGCCGCCACGCTGTTCGATCCATCGCAGGGCGTGCTCGCGGCCGTGGGCGACGCCTCGGCCATCCGCGCGACGCTGGAGAAGTACGGCGAGACCACGCTCTGGGATGCCGACGGACCCGTTCTCCAGGCGAAGTAAACGGCACAGGGACCCGACGAAAGTCGGGTCCGCCGTTCCGCGCCACGGCCAATTTCTCAGGCTTGCTGAACCGACTCCGGCGGCTGGATCTCGTCCGAAGACCCGGGCTGGAATCTCATCGAACGGGCCTCGAGCGTGCGTCGGATCCGCGTTCGGAACGCGATCACCTCGAGCTGCCTCAGCCGTTCCGCTTCACCGGTGCGCCGGCGCTGCTGCTGTCGCGCCACGGCCAGGAGCAGCGCGCTGCGTACGTATTCCCGGCGCTCGTCCAGGCGTCCGAACCGCGGCTCGAAGCGGCGGCGCCACGGCACGCGAAGCACCTCGGCGTCCTCGAGCGGGATCAATCCCAGCTGCACTTCCTCGTCGAGCTCCCGTCTCACGCGCTGCCATTCCGCCAGGCCCGCCGGCAGCCAGGCGAGCAGCGCCACGACGACGCCGCACCCGCCGGGGAGCCAGCGCGGGCCGATGGGCGCCGTCGTGAGCCAGGCGAGGAGACACGCGACTCCGGCTGGCAGGACGACGGCCGCGGGCC
>JBDSFL010000208.1:0-3568 GCA_039919545.1 Thermoanaerobaculia bacterium
GCGGGCACGACGTGACGGTGTATTCCCGCCGCAACGGCGTGATGCAGGAACGCGCCTGGCACCGCGGCGTGCGCGTCGTCTTTCTCCCCACAGTCCGGCACAAGTACGCGGACACGGTGGCGCACACGGTGCTGTCGGGGCTGCACGCGAGCGCGATGGGGTACGACGCCGTGCTCGTGTGCAACGGCATCAACGCCCTCGCGTGCCGGCTGCCGCGGCTGCTGGGCAGCCCCACGCGCGTGATCCTGAACGTGGACGGTCTCGAACGGAACCGGCGGAAATGGAATGCGCTCGGGAAGTGGGCCTATGCGATCTCCGAGCGCCTGTCGTGCGTGCTCCCCGATGCGGTGATCACGGACGCGTGCGCCATCGAGCGCTATTACGAGGAGTCCTACGGCAAGCGCTCCACGTTCATCCCCTACGGCTCCGATCTGCCCGCGCCGATGGGGACGGAAACGCTCGACCGGCTCGCCCTCACCCGCTGCGGCTACATCCTCTACGTGTCGCGTTTCGAGCCGGAGAACAACCCGGACAAGGTGGTGCGCGCGTTCGCGTCGCTCGACACGGGGCTCAAGCTCGTGATGCTGGGCTCGGCGCCCTATGCCGACGCGTTCATCGCCCGCCTGAAGGCCGAGGCCGCGGCCGACCCCCGCGTCCTGTTCCCGGGCGCTGTGTACGGCGAGGGGTATCGCGAGCTGCTGGCGAACGCCGCCGCGTACGTTCACGCGACGGAGGTGGGTGGCACGCATCCGGCCCTCATCGAGGCGATGGGCTTCGGGCGTCCGATCCTCGTGCACGACACGCCCGAGAACCGCGAGGTGGTGGCCGGCACGGCGCTCACCTGGGACGCGGCGGACCCGTCGACCCTGACGCGCGCTCTGGCGTCGCTCCTGCGCGAGCCGGCCCGCGCGTCCGCGCTGGGACAGGCCGCCTCCGAACGGGCGCGAGCTCATTACCGCTGGGACGACGTGACCGACGCTTACGAGGCGCTCTTGGCCGCCGATTGAGTGAGACATTTCCGCGCGAGGACAGCGTCGCCGGACAGCCCGTATCATCCGCCCAGATCCAGACATGCTGAAACAGCAGGCCCGCACGATCGCAGCACTCCTCTACGCGGCGGACCTCGCGGCCTCTCTCGCCGCGCTTCCGGCGGCGTACTTCTTCCGGAGCGAGGTGCTGCGCCGCCTGATCCCGAGCCTCGGCGAGCTGTTCGACTTCTCGTACTACCTCACGCTGGTGGGCCCCATCGTCCTCATCTGGACGGCGCTGCTCTTCTTCGAGGGGGCCTACAAGAGCCGCCGCACCGCGAGCCTGAAGGACGAGGTCTCGATCATGGCGCGCACGGCGTTCTTCGGGTCGGTCATCCTGACGCTCGTCGTTTTCGGCGCGCGCTGGGACTTCATCTCGCGGCCGTTCCTCGTGATCTTCCTGGGGATGAGCCTGCTGCTCCTCGTGACCGAGCGGCTGGTGGTGCGTTCGTTCGCGCGGGCCGCGCGCGCGCGTGGCTTCAACTACCGCACGGTGGTCCTGGTGGGCGACACGCCGCGCGCGCGCACGATGGCCCGCCTCATCCACGACCATCCCTGGTGGGGCATCCGGCTGCTGGGGCTCATCCGCGAGCGCCCGGCGACGACGGAGTCCGGCACCACGGCGGGGGGGCTCCCGGTGCTCGGCACTCTCCAGGATTTCTTCGCCATCGTCACGCAGCTCTCGGTGGACGAGGTGATCCTGGCCGTGGACCGCGACGAGCTGGGAAAGCTCGAGGACCTCTTCCTCCTGTGCGAGGAGATGGGGATCAAGACGCGCCTCGTGCTCGACTTCTTCCCGCACGTGCTCGCGCACGTGGAGCTCGAGGAGCTGGACGGCACGCCGCTCCTGACGTTCTCGACGACGCCCGGCGACGACTTCGGCCTCCTCGTCAAGCGCGGGCTGGACATCTCGCTGGCGCTCCTCATCGGAGGGCTCTCCATCGTACCGGTGGCCGCGGCGGCCCTCCTCATCAAGCTCAGCTCGCGCGGCGCCGTGTTCTTCCGCCAGACGCGCTGCGGCCTGAACGGGCGCCCCTTCACCCTCTTCAAGCTGCGCACGATGGTGGACGGCGCCGAGGATCGGCTCTCGGAGGTCGCGCACCTCAACGAGCTCGACGGGCCCGTCTTCAAGTCGGCGCGGGATCCGCGCGTGACGGCCGTGGGGCGCACGATTCGGCGCTTCTCCTTCGACGAGTTCCCGCAGCTCTGGAACGTGCTGAAGGGGGAGATGTCGCTCGTCGGCCCGCGGCCCCCCTTGCCGGACGAGGTCGCGCGGTACGAGCGCTGGCAGCGGCGACGCCTCTCGATGAAGCCCGGCGTCACGGGGCTCTGGCAGGTTTCGGGTCGGAACGAGATCATCGACTTCGAGGACTGGATGGCGCTCGACCTGGCCTACATCGACAACTGGAGCCTGACGCTGGACCTGAAGATCCTTCTTCGAACCATTCCGACTGTTTTGTCCGGAAGAGGCGCTCGGTAGGGATCTGATTCGGACCTGATTCGAAATCTCAGGCCGCGCTCACCTGAGCGAGCGTCCGTTCCAGCTGCCCCAGGTGCTTGCGTTCGTGGCGGCTGATGAAGCGGAACCAGGTGAGGCCCGTGAAGCGCCCGAGCAGGAAGTGCGGGAAGACGAGTCGGGAGAACTTCTCCTCGCCCATCCGGTCGGCCAGAGCGAAGAGCTCGGCGCGCGAGGTGGCGAGGCTCTCGAGCACCTCGCGCGGACGGAGCTCGGCGCGCGGCCGCGGCCTCACCAGGCGCGGGGCCGGGATGCGAATGGGCCAGAACGCCGGCGCCATGGGGAGCCGGTAGTACCAGGCGCGCTTCGGGATCCGCACGGTCTCGCCCCGCTCCACCTTGCCGAGCGCCTTCACGAGCTGCGACTCGGCGGTGCGGATGTGGTCGAGCACTTCGGCGCCCGACCAGCCTCCGCCGGCGGGAGCGGTCAGGAGCAGCTCATTCGAGCGCCCCTCGGCGGCGTCCAGGATTCGCTGGCGCACGGCGATCATCTCGGCGCGCGCTTCGCGCAGCGCGTGGGTCCGGCGGTCGTTGCTCATCGCTTGCTATTCTGCCCTGCATTCGGAGGTGAGGTCATGAACCGAGGTCGGACGATCGCCGCGCTCCTCGTGGGTCTCTTCTCCGCGTCCGTGGTCACCGCGGCGGAACCGCTCGTCGTGCGCTGCGGAAAGCTGCTCGACCCGGCCACGCGCTCCGTGAAGACGGGCGTGGTCCTGAATCTGGTGGAGGGTTCCGTCGCCGCCCAGGCGCCTGCCGGCACCCGCGTGCTGGATCTCTCGGGCGCAACGTGCCTGCCGGGGCTCATCGACGCGCACACCCATCTGCTGCTCCAGGGCGACGCCACGGCAACGGAGTACGACGAGCAGGTGCTCACCGAGAGCAATCCATACCGCGCTCTACGAGGGGCGGCCGCCGCGCGGATCTGTCTCGCGCACGGATTCACGACCATTCGTGATCTGGGGACCGAAGGGGCGGGCTTCACCGACGTGGATCTGAAGAAGGCGTTCGCGCGCGGCATCCTCGAC
>JBDSFL010000215.1:0-6317 GCA_039919545.1 Thermoanaerobaculia bacterium
CCCACCGCGGGCGGGGCCCCACGGGTCGGCCTGCCGTCCGGGTGCGTAGGGGTTGTACCAGTCCGCTGCCCACTCCCACACGTTGCCTAGGACGTCGTAAAGCCCCCACGGGTTCGGCTCGAGAAGGCGCACCGTGTGTGCCTGCGCATCACCCGATGCGTCCAGGGAATTGGTGACGATCCAGGCCACCTCTCCGACCCTTGCCTCCGTGCCGTCGTGTCGGCAGCGCTCGAACCGGCACCCGGCCCGGGCCATGTACTCCCACTCCGCCTCGGTCGGCAGGCGCCCGCCCAGCCACGCGGAGTAGACGGTGGCCGAGTACCACGAAATGTTCCCTGCCGGAAGCTCGTCCGCGCCCTTGTGCTCCGGGCGGAGCCGTCGGTACTCGGCGTTCGTGACCTCGTGGTCGAGGGCCCGGAACGTCGAGATGGTCACCTCGTGTACGGGTCGCTCGGCGGCCTCGGTCTTCTTCTGCTCGGGGCTCGAGCCCATCTGGAACGTTCCCGCGGGGATGTCGACCCACCCGGCCGCATCGGGCGGCGGAGGGGGATGGAGCTTCCGGAGGGGCGCGAGGGCCCGGTCTTTCAGCTCCTTCACCCGACCGGCCAGGACCGGGACCCGGCCCGGCGCGTAGTCCAGCGCCCACAGGAGCGAGGCGAGACGCACGTCGTCATTCGGGGCCTCGACGAGGAGAGGCATGGCCAGCTCGGCGACCTCGAGGGCGACCTCGCCGCGCTGGGCCTCCGGCACCCCGCCCAGGCCCGACTCGAGGACGTCGAGGGGCGCCTTCCGCTGCCGCAGCTGCGTCCGAACGTCTTCCTCGCCGATCGCCGGGCCGTGGAGGCCCCGGACGATGGCCGCGAGTGCCGACTCGGGTTCGCCCCTGGCCACCTGCGCCAGGAGAGCCGCCCGCGCGGCCCGGCGCTGCACGAAGGTGGCGATGCCGAGCCCGGCGACGACGATGAGGACCGAGGCCAGGGCTCCCCACACCGCCCGGCGCCCGAGGTCGGCCCGCCGCCGTTTCCGGCACGCGGCCCACCAGGCCCGACGGTCGTCGTCCCAGAGGAGCGCCTCGGCACAGACGGCAATCTGTCGGTGACGGCGGCCCGGCAGGTCGGTCGCCGACGCTTCGCCCCGCATGTGGAGCGCCGTCTCCACGGCAACGAGACGCCTCAGGTCGAGGAGCTCGGCGTCGACGACGAGGCCGCCGCCGCGCCCCTCCTCGTCCACGAGGCGCGCGATGGCGAGGGCCATCCGGTCGTGGGAGAGTGCCCAGCACGGGCCCGTTGCCCCATCCAGGCGAATGACGAGGCGCGTGTCGGCCGCGGAGAGCCGCTCCAGGATTTCTCGCCCGTCGGTCCCCACCGCGCGCTCGATCGCCGCGGCGGGCCGGCCCTCCTTCAGCGCCCCCGTGTCGCCGGCCAGCTCGCGCAGGGCGAGGAGGGCTCGTGCCCGGTCCTTCGCCGCCCCGCGCCCGGCCGGGAACACAGCTTCCATGGCGCGGCGCAGGTGGTTCTCGAGCGCGCGATCGACCAGCTCACCGGGATCCTCCGGGACGTTGACGATGTGAGTGGCCGAGGCGTCGGTCAAAAGGTGCGCGAGAACGACCTGCAGCTCGGGCGCCAGCGGAGAGTCGGGCTGCGCGAGCCGCGCCTCCGCGAAGGCCCGTGCGAGGCGATCGGTCGCGCCATCCGCGAACTGCCACGGGTAGCGGGGACGCCCGTGACGGCTGAGCGCGAGGGGCGCCTCGATCGCTGCCTTGAACACAGCCGACGTCTCCCCGAGCGGGTCGCGGCTGCCGGCGAGCGCCGTCCCGAGCGGAGGCAGGGGCGTCGACTGAAAGCGCTCGGGGCCGGCCAGATCGTGCGGGAGCGCGTCGAGCCCCGGGAGACCCTCTCGCCGGGCGTCGGCGATCGCGTCGCGCAGCCAAGTGACGACATCGCCGTGGTACTCCTCCCGGTAGGCGAGCAGCCAGCGGCACGGCGGCGACGAGCGGCCGGGCCGGCGGCGGCAGGTCGTGGCCAGGAGCAGGCCGAGGATGGCGCGGGCCCGGCCGGCGTCGGGGCGAATGAGCACGTCCTCGAACTGGTCGAGAACGAGGATCGGAGGCTTTCCGGCGAGCGCCTCGCATTCCGCGAGGAGGGCGACGAACCCCTCCGCATCCGCGTCGGCGACGGGGATTCCGCCCTCGCCCGCGACCTCCAGGAGATCGCCGATGAGACGACCGGCGAGACCGGGTTCGGAGGGGTGACGATCGAGGGCGACGGCCCCTCCGCCGGCTCGCAGCCGCGGTAGGAGCCCCGCGAGGAGAAGCGAGCTCTTTCCGGTGCCCGAGGGCGCCGAGAGACCGAGGATCGGTACGGGCGAGCGCAGGAGCCGCTCGAGCTTCGCCACGTCGCGCTCACGCCCCGCAAGGAGCTCCGGGTGCTGGTACGGAAGGAGCACCGGATAGGGATGCGCCGGCAGCTCCGCCGGAGGCCAGGAACGCAGGAGGACGTCGGACGCGCTGTCCCACGCGGTCTCCAGCTCGTGCCCTGTGAGCGCCGCCGCGACCGCCCGGGCCGAGCGCGGCCGGCGCCGCGGGTCCTTCTCGAGGCAGCGCAGGATCGCGCGCTCGACGGCGGGGGCCACGCCTTCGCGGATTGCCGACGGCGTCGCCGGCGCGACCTCGCGGTGCTGCCTGATGAGCTCGTCCCTGGTGTACGCCGTGAACGCTCGCCGCCCCGTGAACAGCTCGTAGAGAACGAGGCCGAGGGCGTAGAGATCGCTCTGGACGGACCCGTCGAGGTGATCGAACAGCTCCGGGGCCATATACGCCAGCGTGCCCCCGACGGTGGCGCTGCCTATGAGCCCGGCGAGCCCGAAGTCCGCCAGGCGCACGGTGCCCGCCGCATCGACCAGCAGGTTGCCGGGTTTGAGGTCTCGGTGGAGGACTCCGCGTTCGTGCGCCGCGGCCAGTCCCTCGCACACCTGACACCCGATCTCGACGGCGCGCCGGGCAGGCAGCGCCCCCGAGCGCGCCAGCAGCCTGCCGAGGTCCTCTCCCTCGATGAACTCCATCGTCATGAAGTGGAGGCCCTCGGCCTCGCCCACGTCGTGCACGCGGCAGACGTTCGGGTGAGAGATCTGCCGCGCGACACGGACTTCTCCGAGCAGGAGGCGTAGCTGGACGGGATCGTTCGTCCCCTCGGGCAGCAGCTTCAGCGCCACGGTCTCGCCGAGCTTGGTATCGCGGGCGCGGTAGACCTCGCCCATCCCGCCGCGCCCGAGGAGGCTCTCGACGAGGTAACGCCCCGCGAGGACGGTCCCGGACGCGAAGCGGCTTGTATCGGGCGCGCCTGCCGCCAGGAGAGCCGTGGACGGATCGCCGAGACGCGGATCCATCGTCAGCGCCTGGGAGTCGAGTCCGGACGGCTCGGGCGCTGGCTCGGTCACACTTCGCTCCGTCGCCCGGGCATCATGGCCCCATCGCGCTTGGATCGCTCCGGTTGTCGCGATGAGACCGGCTCCACAGGCGAGGGCGCCTGGGTACAGGATGCCCGGATGGAGGGCTGCCAATCCGTTCTAACGATAATGCGAATCGTACCGCGACGGCGCAACGAACCCATCTGTGGCATGAGGTGGCGTCGTTGGCCCAATATCCGGCGAGATCGAGGTCCCGCGTGGGGCGAATGACGCTCTCCCCCCACAGCACGAAGAGCATGGCGCCCTTCAGGACGAAGCGCTCGCGATGGGGCGACACGCCGAGCCGGTACAGGAACCGCTCGGCCACATAGCGTTGAAGCGTGAATTGAAAATCCCCGTTGCGCGTGCGCGTCAAGTCGTGAAGCCTCGCGCGGACCGAAGCTCCGAAGTTCGTCACGGGCTTCTTCACGCGAGGATGGCCTCCATGTAGGGTTTGAGCACTCCCTCGACGCGACAGACCTCTGCCGCTCGAACCAGGGCCGAGACGGAGACGAGGCGATCTCGGAGAGCGCTCGTCAGCGCTTCGAGCGCCACGTCGATGCCGATCTTGTTCCGGTAGCGGAAGCAGTCCACGACGGTACGCGCCGGCGACGTGATGCGCACGGCAACTCCCTGAACGAGGCGCTCCTCGACTCCGTAGCTAAGGAAGAGCTTGGAGAACCGGACGACGTGTACGGGCAGGTCGTCAATTCTCGGCTTGCGGGCTTTGCGGTCGATCGCGATCCAGACCTCGTGTGGAAGCTGAGTGCCAATGCGATGGATCCCGAGGGCCGTCAGAAGGCAGACGACCGCGCCCGGCACGCGCGCTGACACCGTGGCCACTGTGTCGAGCTCGGTGACCTCCCCGACGCGTCGATAGAGGCCCCGACTGATCCTCTCCGCCTCGCCGCGACTGACCATCCCCCGTAGCCGCGCGCGCGTCAGCGGCAGCCGGTCGAGGTCTCGGAGCCTGAAAATATCGGGAGTGCCCGAAGGCGGGGATTCGCTCTTGCGCGGTCGCATGCAGAAAGGTTAGCCAGAAACGTCGGCACTTGCAAGCGTCTGCCGACGTTTGTGGTTGTTGTAGAACACGAACCCCGCAACCTTGCGCAGCTGAGGGTCCAAGTTCTCGAGCTTCCGGTCCTTGAGCTCTCCCTGCTTGCGGAGCACCTTGTCCCGTGGCGCGGAGTAGATCCTGCCCCCCGGGTTGAAGTTTACTCCCGGTAGTTTCCTGCGGACCCATTGCAGGACCGATCGCGCCGAAACTCCAGGAGACGCGAGAGCCGGTCCCGCTCACTCCCTCGCATACCACTCCACCATCGCCCGAAGCTCCTCACCAAGCTCCCCCACCAGCCCCACCGGCGCCACGGCCCGCGCATGCTTCCCGAACGAAAGCTCGAACCGTCGCGCTTCCCACATCGACGCCGTCGGAAGCTCGAGCTCGACTTCACCCTCCCCCACATCTCGCAGCTTCTGCTTCGAGTGCCACTGGATCTCCGACACCCAGGGCGCGACGTCTCTCGTGAAACGAACGCGGAACCGGAACGAGTCCTTCCCCGTGAAGATCCCCAGCGACTCGCCGAAGTGCTTCTCGGCGGAGAAGTCCTTCGGGATCGAATAGCGCAGCGTCAGCAACCGCGCGCGCACGATCCGGCTCAGGTAGAAGTTCTTGACGATCGTGTCCTCGGGCGCCCGCGCCACCACCATCCAGTTGCCTGCGGCCGGGACGAGGGAGTACGGCTCGATCTCTCGTGTCGACTCTTCCCCGCTCACCTTCCGATGCAGGATCTCGAGCGCGCAGCGGTCCCTCAGAGCCGCCGCGACGCTCTCCCACACCGCAGGGCGGATCACGCGCAGCGGCACCGGCTGCACCCACAGCCGCTCGAACAGCGCAGTGCGCGTTCGACTTGGGCCGTCCCGATCGAGATGGATATCCTAGAATCGGCAGTCGAGCCATTCCACCGGGAGGGGAGCGATGACGAAGGCGGATATCCTGAACCGGCTGAGCGGAGAGACAGATAGCCTCCGCAGCTACGGTGTTCGCCATCTCGCCTTGTTTGGGTCCGCCGCGCGCGGCGAGGATGGAGCGGAGAGCGACCTCGATTTTCTCGTCGAGTTCGACCGCAAGACGTTCCGGAACTACATGGGGCTGCTGAGACTGCTGGAAGTGACGTTCGGCCGGCGGGTGGATCTCGTGATCCGCGAGGCTCTGAAGCCGGCGCTGCGCGAATCCGTCCTGCGTGAGGCCGTCGATGTCCCGGGGTTCTGAACTCTATTTATCCGATGCTGCCTCGGCCATCGCCGCGATTCGGGAGTACCTGGCTGGGGAGCCAGTCGCAGCTCGGCTCCTGGCGAGTCCCATGGTCCGTGATGCAGTCGTTCGGAACATCGAGGTCATCGGCGAAGCGATCAAGCACCTTCCCGAGGAGCTGACGGCTCTTCAGCAGCATGTCGACTGGGGCGGATGGGCCCGCCTCAGGGATGTCCTTGCGCACCAGTACTTCGGCGTGGACATCGAACTGCTCGCAGACGCGCTCGAAACCGAGCTCCCGGCTCTCGAGCGTGCGATCTCCCTCCTCCAAGGACGCACCGAAGCCGTCTAAGCCCTACGACGTCGCCTGGCGAGCGGCATCCCCGCTCGCTCCCTGCGCCTGGAGCGCCTACTTCGGGGCCTCGAGTCAGGGCGATGTCGACGCGATCTTCGACATTCAAGCCTTCACGCTTCACCCTCCCTCATACCAAGCCACCATCGCCCGAAGCTCCCCCGCAAGCTCCCCCACCAGCTCCACAGGCGCCACCGCCCGTGCATGCTTCCCGAACGAAAGCACGAACCGTCGCGCTTCCCACATCGACGCGGTCGGAAGCTCGAGCTC
>JBDSFL010000289.1:0-12753 GCA_039919545.1 Thermoanaerobaculia bacterium
GCGTGCGCCGCTTCCCATTCGGCGCGGTACGCGCGGACCCGGTCCCAGTTGTTGAGCCCGCGGACCAGGCAGGCGCCCATGGATGCCGGGATCGCGACCGGCTCGTTGCGCGCGCTGAAGGCCCGGACGAGATCCTCGAAGTCCCGCCGCTCGCCCGCCACGACGATCGGGATGCGGCCCGCGAGCGTCGGCTCGATGGTGAGCGTCACGAGGTCGGGACGCGCGAGACGAAGCCCTGTCGCGTCTTCGTCGTCCTCGGGCCAGACGCCGCGACGCGTGGCGGCCTGGTAGCCGTCGCCGGAGCTGATGCCCGCTCGAATGGGGTACCTCAGCTGCGGAAACACGAGAGCAAGAGCGGAGAACGCGCCGTTCCTCCCGGCCTCTTCGGCGTATCGCGACCAGGCCGCGAGCTGCGGTTCGTCGTCGAAGCTGAGCGCCAGCCCTTCGACATCGTGTCCCGAAGGGAGGAGAGGCGCTCCGTGAGCGCGGAGCTCGTCCCGAACTTCTACGGCGCCCCCTTCGGCGGAAATCGGGGCCCGCGTCACGCGGTCTGGCGGCGCGCCATCTCCGCGAAGAGGCCGTTCATCTTCATCAGCTCGTCGTACGTTCCCATTTCCTTGAGGACGCCTTGGTCGAGGTAGCAGATTCGATCCGCGTTGATGATGGTGCTCAGCCGGTGCGCGATCACGATGCGGGTCGCGCGCATCCTGTTCATGCTCTCGGTCACGGTGGCCTGCGTCTTGTTATCGAGCGCGCTCGTGGCCTCGTCCAGGAACATGATGCGTGGTTTGTTGACGACCGCTCGCGAGATCATCAAGCGCTGCTTCTGGCCTCCCGAGAAGCCGCCCCCGCCCTCGCTCACGTAGGTGTGCATCCCCATGGGCATCGCCGTGATGTCGTCCGCGAAACCCGACATGGTGGCGGCCTCCCAGGCCTCGTCGACCGTTCGCGAGGACGTCCCGACGATGTTGCGATAGATATCGGCGGGAAGGACGCGGTTGTCTTGCAGGACCACCCCGAGCTGCTGCCGCACGAGGCGAACGTCCAGCGCGGCGAGGTCCTGTCCGTCGTAAAGGATCGTCCCCTTCTCCGGCTTCTCGAAGCCGAGCATCAGACGCATCATCGTGGACTTGCCCGACCCGGAGCCGCCGACGAACGCGACGAACTCTCCCGCCTCGATCTTCAGCGAGACGTCTTTCAGGATGAGCGGTCCGTCCACCGTGTAGCGGAAGTGCACGTGGGAGATTTCGATCTCTCCCTTGAGGACGCCGGGAGCCGCCTTGGAATCGTCGATCTCGGGCAGGGTCGAGAGAATGGGTGTGAGGCGCTCCCAGATGGGAATGGCCTTGAGGAGGTTCAGCGAGGCGTCGCTGAGCGCCTGCATGGCGGCGAGAAAGAGCCCGAACGACGAGGTGAAGGCGATGAACTCGCCCGTCGTGATGCTCGAGGTGACGCCCTTCTCCGCCGCGGAGGTCTGGACGTGGACGAGCAGCGCGAAGATGGCCATCGACGCGAAGATCGGGAACGAGGAGTTGAAGACGGCGACGGTGTTGCCGATCTGGCCGACCTTGAAGCTGATGCGTCGCTGGTCGGCGAACTCCCGCGCCCAGACGCGGAAGCCGTGATCCTCCGCGCCGCTGACGCGCAGCTTGCCGACTCCGGAAATGAGCTGGAGCACGAGGCCCGTGATCTTGCCCCGGATCGTGAGCTGGTCTCTCTGATAGCGGAGCTGCAGGACGTTCGCGGTCGTGGTGAACGCCACGAAAACGAGGGTCAGTCCGATACCGAGGAGCGCCAGCGAGATGCTGTACGTGAGCATCATCCCGACGTAGAAGAGCGAGCTCAACGCCCCGAGAATCGCCCCGATTCCGGCGCCCGAGAGCAGCTGGCGGATGGCGTCGATTCCCTGCGCACGGTCGGCGAGGTCGCCTGACGAGTACTTGCGGAAGAAAGTGGACGGAAGGTCCAGAAGGCGGTCCCAGAGGGCGGACTGGATCGAGTAGTCCATCTTCCCCTGGATCCGCAGCGTGGCGACGCTCTGCGTGAGCTTGAACGCGGTGGACGCGAGCGCCGAGATCAGGAGCGCGAAGCAGAACTGGAACAGGAGAGGGCGCTCGGCCTGAGGGATCGCCGTGTCGAACAGCAGCCCCGTGAAGTAGGGCGTCAGCGCGCCCAGGCCGCCCATCGCCATCCCCATGAAGACGAGCGTGAGGAGATCTCCCTTCAGGCCGCGCGCGCCGAACTTGATGACGTCCTTGGCCGTCAGCAGCCCGTCGGGGAATCGCCGGTAGAAGACGAAGCCGAAGGGCTGGAGGGATTGGGCAAATTCAGCGGTGACGTGGGTCTTCCCACCGGTCTTTGCGTCGATCCAGTCGTAGGCGGAGGGCGAGGACGGAATGAGGGCGACCGGCTCCTTCGTCGCCTCGAGCCTCGCCAGGATCGGGCCGTGGTCCTCCTTGAACCAGCTCCCCCGTAAGGCCACCTGGCGCGTACGGAAGCGCGAGGCGATCGCGACGAGCGCCAGGTTGTCCTCGAAGGTCCGGTCCGCCTTCGGGTCTGGCGGCTTGCGGGCCTCCATCCCGAGGTCGGCGCACACGTGGCGACAGGCCTGGAAGACCGGTTCGGCGTCTCCGCCCCCCTCGACACGCTCCTTCCGCTTCTCGCCCGGAGCCGAGAGCACGGCGCCGATGTCCTGGTAGGCGGCGTCGCGGGCCTCTTCCGTCTGCTTCGCCTTGCTCCGGAGCCGATTGAACTCGTCGACCGTCGCGAGCTTCTTGTTGATGAACTCGCACTCGCACAGGACGCGGTGGAAGACCTCGAGGCCGGGGAAGCAGGCGCCGCTGCGAAGCGCGTCAGCCGTGGACGCGGGCTTCATCCGCAGCTCCGTGGCGGTGGATTCCAGCCAGGTATCCGGCGTCGCGGGGAAGAGCCCCGACCCCTCGTCGAAGGCGATCTCGGACATGCTGATGAAGAGGAGGTCTCCCGGTTTGCCGGAATCCACCCAGACGTTGCCCTTCTTGGAGCGCACGGTCTTCTGGAAGGCGAGCGTCGCTTCCTGTCCGACCTCCAGGTCCACGTCGACCCGGGGCCCGGCGGGAATGTCCTTGACGAGCGACCTGGAGAGCGCTCCGATCCAGCCGTCGACGAGCGCCGCGATGCGGTCCGTGTGAGTGCCTTTCGCGGCCAGCTCGGCCAGGCGCGAGATCGGAATCTTCCGCAGACGCGTCCCCGTCTTTCCAGCCGCGAGAAAACCGGAGCCCATGCCGTAAGTCTCGAGGTCCATGCCGAACATCGCCTGGCCGGTGTCGACGCCCACGAAGAACGTCCTCGCGCCGACGGACTCGCCGCCCTTGACGGGGACCGTGAAGACGTCCATGCGGCCCGACTCGACGAGCCAGAGGACGCCGACTCCTTCGAGCAGGAACGGCTTGTTGCCGCTGACGACGACCTCCTCGCCTTCCTGCTCGAGGCCCTTGGCGAGGACCGATTGCATGGTCTCGAGGAGCTCCCGGATCGGGATCGCCGTCGTGCGCACGTTGTCGAGGTCGTCGCCGGCCGCGTCGTCGTCGCGCAGGACCTCGAACACGGTGTCGCCGACCCGGAAGCGGTCCAGGTGGTCGAGACGGGTCTGCTGCTCGATCCGTTGGTCGCCGACCCAGGTGCCGTTGCCGCTCTTCTGGTCGACGAGCAAGAAGCCGCCCGGAGAGGGCTCGACGCGCGCGTGGCGCCGCGAGACGCTGGTGTCGGGCACGACGATGTTGCACTCGTCCGCGCGCCCGATCAGGCACGGACCCTCCAGGTGGTATTCCTTGCCGACGAGACCTTCGATGCCAGACTCGACGATCCTCAGCCGGAACGTGCCCGGCACGAGGTCGGCCGTATTCAGGATGACGGTTTGGGAGGCTGCGATCGAAGTCATGCGCGTCGTTTCTGTTCCACGAGAGCCACGTTTCTCAGTGCCCGCCGATGAGCGACGAGTAGTGACCCTCGATGTCCTTCATCTCGTCGTGCGTGCCGCGCTGGACGATCTTGCCGCGCTCCATGACGCAGATCTCGTCCGCATCGCGGATGGTGCTCAGCCGGTGCGCGATGATGATGCAAGTGCAGCCGCGCCGCCGCAAGCTGTCGTCGATCATCGCCTCGGTGCTGGGGTCGAGGGCGCTCGTCGCCTCGTCCAGGACGAGAATCGTCGGGCTCCCCGAGAGCGCGCGGGCGATCTCCAGGCGCTGTCTCTGACCGCCGCTGAAGTTGCCTCCCCCTTCCTCCACGAGAGCCGCATAGGCGCCGTCGCGCGACTCGATCACGGCGTGGATCTCCGCGTCCCGGCTGGCGTTCATCACCGCCATCGTGGCGATCGTGCTGTCCCACATCGTCACGTTTTCCTTGATCGTGCCGCTGAAGAGGAAGATCTCCTGGTCCACGAGGCCGACGGAGTTCGAGATCAGCGCATGCGGGAGCTTCGTCCGCGGCACGCCGTCGAAGAGAACCTCGCCCTCCCACGGCTCGTAAAGCCCCGCGACGAGGCGTGAGACCGTGGACTTGCCGCTTCCGCTCGCCCCGACGAGCGCCACGCGCTGGCCCGGCTTGATCGTGAGGTTGAAGTTTTCGATCAGCGGCTTCTCGAGCGGGCTGTACCCGAACGTGATGTTGCGCAGCTCGACGTGGCCCGTGAGCTTCACGACCCGGATGTCCTGCTTGATGATCTCGCTCTCGCTCCTGCGGTAGCGGATGTCCTGCGGATAGCGCAGGACGTCGTCCAGGCGGTTCATGTCCGACTCGAGCTCCTGGAGGCTGGAGCCGAAGGAGACGAAGGAGTTGAGCGGCCTCGTGAAGCTCGACATGAGGGTCTGATACGCGACCAGCATGCCGACCGTGAGCTGGCCGTTCATGACCTTCAGCCCGCCCAGCAGCAGCACGAGCGTGGTCGTGAGGGTGTTGACGAAGGGCGGGACCACGGAGACGAGCTCACCGAGGAGGCCCAGTGTCTGCTCGGCCTTCAACGCCTTGGACTGGTATCCGGACCACCGGGCGAAGAACTCCGACTCGCCTCCGGTCGCCTTCAGAGTCTCGATCATCCGCAGGCCGTTCATCGCCGTGCCCATGAGCTTGCCGTGGTCCTGCCCGAGGCGCCGGCTGGAGTCGATGCGCTTCCGCGAGGCGATCTTCACGGCCACGATGTTCAGGAGCGAGACGAAGATGACGACGAGCGTCAGCGTCACGTCATAGAAGAACATCAAGACGGCGTAGAAGATGATGAGGATGCAGTCGAGCGCCGTGGTCGCCAGCTTGCCCGAGACGAGGTGCGCCACGTTGTCGTTGATGAGGACGCGCGAGCCGATCTCCCCGCCGAAGCGCTGGGAGAAGTACGAGACGGGCAGCCTCAGGATGTGCTGGAAGAAATGACTCGAGGTCTTCAGCGCGAGCTTCGTCTCCAGGCGCAGCAGGTAGTAGTCCTGGAGCCAGGTCAGGAGCATGCGGAGCACCGCGGTGCCCGCCATGCCCATCAGCAGCGCCTTGAGCATGGCCGAACGACCCGAGACGAGGTACTCGTCGATGAAGACGCGAGAAAACGTCGGAACGATCAGGCCTGGAATCACGAGCGCCACGCCGCAGAGGAAGACGTAGAGGAGGGCCAGCTCCGAGCCCTGCAGGCGCCGGCGGAGCGCGCCCGCCATGCTCGGCTTCTCGCCCCCCTTCTTGAAGTCGGGACCGGGCTCGAACGTGATGACGACGCCCGAGAAGGACGCGTCCAGCTCGTCCGCAGTGATCACGCGCGGCCCCTGCGCGGGATCCTTCAGGAAGACCTTCGCCCCCTTCTTCTCGAAGCCCTCGAGCACGAGGAAGTGGTTGAAGTTCCAGAACAGGATGACGGGAAATTTTTGGATGTAGAGGTCTTCCAGCTCGTACTTGAAGCCCTTGGCCACGAGCCCGTATTTCCGAGCCGCCTTCAGGATGTTGCTCGCCTTGCTGCCGTCCCGCGAGACGCCGCACTCCACGCGGAGCTCCTCGAGCGGGACGATCTTGCCGTGATAGCCCATGATGATCGCGAGCGCCGCTGCGCCGCATTCGACGGCCTCCATCTGGAGGATCGTCGGGCACGTGACGTGGCCGTTCCTGGGCTTGGGCTTTGGCTTTTCGGGTTCTTCGGTCTCGTCGGCTGCGTCCACTCGGGTCCCTCGGCTCTCGATGCTCAGCTCGCGCCGAGCGATCTCTTCACGACGGGAAGCACGTAGGAGATGGGCGTCCGGTTTTCGACGACGACAGAGGCCGTGGAGAGCGTGCCGCTGAAGATGAGGGTCGGCGGGCCTTTGGACGAGGACCATTTGTAGCCGCTCGGCGTCTGCGGATTGGGCACGAGCGTGGCCACCACCTCGATCGGAGCGGCCTTCCCCATCAGCGTCTCGGAGAGCCGGTCGTTTCGAAGCACCTTGCGAAGGCCTTCGGGTGTGACGGGAAATTCGGAGACCGTAGCCACTGTTCCGACGAGGAACCCGTACTCCTCGACCTTCACGGTGGAGGGGGAAATCCGCACCTGCATCCCGGGCCGCACCTTCTTTCCCTCTCCGGCGGGTATGTAGAGGACGCACTGAAGGGGAGCGTCGAGCGGCTCCAGAGTGAGGATGCGGCTTCCGGCCGAGACCATTCCTCCCTGCCCGACCGTCACTTCCAAGACGCGTCCTGCGTAGGTGCTCTTGACGTCGACGCTCGCTCCGAGACGCCCGGTCATCTCGGCGAGGTCGCGGCGAAGATCCTCGACCTTGATCGTCTGCCCCGTCTGGGACATCTTGTTCTGCGCGATGGACGTCTCGATCGAGGCGAGCTGCTCCTTCGTGCGGAAGAGAGTGCTGCGGGTCAGGAGCCCCTTGGCGACGAGCTTCTCCTGAACCGAGGCCTTTTCCCGAAGCTCGCGCGCCTGGGCCTGATAGTTCGCGACAATGGAGCCGGAGTACCCGCGCCCCTCACGGCCCTGGGCCTCGAGCTCGCGAATCTGAGCCTTCGTGTTCTCGATCTTCAGCTCCAGCTCGGGCTGCCCGATGCGGGCCACGGTCTGTCCGAGCGCGATCTTGTCTCCCGCCTTGACCAGGACCTCGTTCAAACGTCCCTGCGCTCCCGAGGTCACGTCGAAGACTGCGGAGCCCCGGATCAGAATTCCCTGGCCATCCACGCGGATGCCGATCTGCCCGACGATGCTCCAGACCACCACGAACGCCAGAATCACGCACGTTCCCACGAGCGCGATCCATCCGGTGGGCGACGTGACCTGCATCATCACGTCGAGCTGCTCCGGCGAGGAGAGCTTCTCGAGAGCGCTTTTTCGGAAGAGTCCCTGGGCAGCCGGCATGACGTTTCTCCGACGGGTCTACCGTCTCGAACCGGAATCCTTCGTCAATTCTTCCACGAACGCTTCAAGGGCGACATCTTGTCAACGGGAAGGCGGGGCGGGTGCTTTTTCGAACGTGAGACCGTAGGCGTCGTACTCGCCGAACCCGACCGATCCGTTCCGCACCGAGTATCGAAGCAGCGAACCGGTCTCGAACCGCAGCTGGGCGAGGTTCGACGCATAGCTCTGCCGGGCCGCGATGAGGCTGAGGAGCGCCGACGTGACGTCCCGTTCCGTGAGGATCGCATCGATGAGGCTGAGCTCGCCGGCGCGGTACCGCTCGAAGGAAGAGCTGATCGTCTCCTCGTAATGCTTCGCGGCTTCTCTCCGGACCCCCACCTCGCGCACCGAAGTTCGCAGGGCGTTCGCCGATTGCAGAGCCCGGCTCTTGATGACCCGTTCGAGATTTCGTGCCGAGATCTCGCTCCGGTCCCTGAGCGCCCCGGCCTGGACGAGGCGCCCCCGGGCGGCGTTGTTCTCGACGGGAATTTCGAAATGAAGGCCGAGCTGAATGCTCGGACCGACGAGGCGGCCCGTGAGCGCGTCCCAGTAGCTTCGCGGGTGAAAGAGGCTCTTGAAGGCCTCGTCCTCGAAGAGCCCGCGGTAATCGACCTGGAGATTCAGATCGACGATCGGGCGCAGGTCGACGCGCGCCGCGCGCAAGAAGACGTCGGAGGCTTTCTCGCGGCTGCGCGCCGCGCGGAGGTCGCTTCGCCGCCGCTGGGCTCCCTCGAGAAGCTCGGCGAGAGGTGTCTCGATCAGGCGCCCCAGATCGGTTCCCGACGGCAACGGATCGGCCGCGAGCGGCGCTCCGTCGAGGTCCGTCACTGTGAGGCCCATGGTCCGCGCGAGGTTCACCCGGGCCACGACGAGCGCCCGGCGCGCGTCTGCGGCCGCCGCTTCCGCATCGGCGCTGCGCGCGTTGATCCGGGTCATCTCGGAGCGGGGAATCTCGTCTCCCTGCACCAGCGCGTCGCTCAGCTCGGTGATCCGTTTCTGCGAGGAAGCGGAGCGCTCGAAGAGAGCGAGGCGCTCCTGCGCGGCGGCCAGGCTCCAGTAGGCCACCGCCGTGTCGAGTGCGCTCTGCGCGGCGATTTGAGCCGCGTCTTCCAGCGCCGCCTCGTGGTTCAGGCGCGAGGCCTTCTCGGTGGCGGCGACGGAGGTGATTCCCCCGCGCTTTCCCAGCGGCATCTGGAAGGCGAGACCCGCGATGGCCGTGAACGAGGTGGGGATCGCTTTGCCGCCGAACAGGCCCGACGACGGTTTGTCGCCGAAGTTGTCCTTCACCCCTTCGAAGGAGAGGACTGGAGAGACGATGAGGCCGCTTCGCGTCGGGAACGGAACGCTCAGGTCGAGCGTCAGCGAATCGCGAACGGTGTTCCGCGGGAGGTCGCCCAGGTCGGCCAGGCGCGCGCGGGTCGTGGCGACGCCGGAGCGGGTGCTGTTGACGAACTTGAAGAGCTGGGCCGCGTAGACGTCGTTGTATGTCTTCTGAATCGCCTCGAGGTTCGCCTTGCTTTGCGGGTCGGTGCTCTTCTTGATGAGGAGCGCCAGGAGCTGCTGCAGCGCGAGGGCCTGAGAGCCAGCGACCGACTTGGGATCCAGGCAGATGACCTGTCCGTTGAGCGTGATGGTGAGGCCCGAGCAAGCGGGGAAGACGCGCCCCGAATTGTTGTAGAGGTCACGCTCGATGTCGTTGGCGAGCTGCTCGAAGGAATCGGCGAAGATCTGGAGAAGCTCGCGTTTCTTGGCCTCGTTCGAGAGCGCAGCGCCGATGACGCGCCCGTTCGTTCTCTCGTAGGCGGGACGAAAGACGATGGCCGGGTCGAACTGGCCCGAGGCTTCCTGGAAGAGGCCGAAGCGGCTCTGGGCTTCCTGGAGCGAGCGCCTGATGTTCGGAGCGTTTTCCAGAGTGACCCGGATCGCATCGGAGAGACCGATTCTTTCCTGGCGCAGCTCTGGCGCTTCGAACGACCCGTGAGGGGCAGCGCTCGGGACCACCCCGTCCGCGGCCGCACAAGGAGAAGGCGAACCGGACAAAGCCAGGAGGAAAAGCGCCGCCAGAGCGAGCGGCTTGCGGAACGGATGACCAGAGATCCGCCGCGATTCGATGCGGTGCTGCGCGCGTCCGGTCACGGCGTTCTCAGCGCTTGGGGGCGGGCAGGAGGTTGTTGGATGCTCCCGGACCCGGCAATGTGACGAGATCCTCCGGGCGGACCACGTTCCCGTCTCCGGATTCGGCGACCAGCGTCCCCGTCTCGAACCGGAGCTGGGCGAGCAGGGTGGCGTATTGCTGGCGCGCGATGGCATAGTTCAGGAGCGCGCTCGTCTGAAGCTGCTGCGTGAGGATCGTGTCGATGAGCGCCGACTGCCCCGAGCGGAATCGCTCGTTCTCCGAGTCGATCGTCTGCCCGTAGTAGCCGACGGCGTCGCTGGCCCGGCGCACCTGGTCGGCGGTCGCCTGAAGCGACCGGAGAGCCTGGACGACGCTGGCCTTGATGTTGCGCTCCAGATCTATCGCGTTGATCGTCTGTTGATTGCGCGCGGCGTCCTTCTGCAGAAGCCGCCCCTTCGCCACGTTGTTACCGATCGGCTTCTCGAAATCGAATCCCAGCTGGAAGCTGGGCCCCTCCCAGTTTGCCGAGGTCTCCGAGAGACTCTTTTCGGCCACGGTGCCGGCCGAGATCTGGCCATGGAAGTCGAGGCGGGCTCTCAGATTCGTGTGCGCTTCCCGGAGCAGGATGCCGCCGGAATCGGCCAGCTTCAGAGCCGCCATCCGATCGTAACGCCTGTCGATCGCCATCATGATGAGGTCGGCCGGCCGGAGAGCGCTCAGAACGGGCGGATCGGCGAGAGGAGGAAACGGGTCGGCCGCCAGCGGCGCGTTGACGTCGTCGAGGACGCTGAGCCCCATCGCGCGGGCCAGCGTGATGCGCGCGTCATTCAAGGCGCGTTCGGCCGAGAAGACGTTGCCCTGGTCCGACGCCTGGCTCGCCAAAACGCGCGCCTGCTCGGCACGCGGGATCTCGTCGCCCTTGATGAGGGCGTTCGTCACTTCGAGGTAACGGCCCTGCAGAGCAAACGACTTGCGGGCGATCTCGACCTGCTCCTGCGCCGCGACGAGGTTCCAGTACGCGGTGACGGTGTTGTAGACGCTCGTGGACGCGGCATGCCGGAGTACGTCGCGGCTGGCGTCGTAGTCGATCTTCGAGGCCGCTTCGAAAGCCCCCGTCGCGTCGCGCCCGCGGCCGCGCAAGAGCGCTGCGTCCACGGAGAAGCCGACGCTATATGCGTAGACGTCTTCGATTCCCTTGCCGCCAAAATCGAATTCCTTCTCTTTGTCCTTGTACCGGTCGCGCTCGAACGAACCGTTGCCGAAGATGCCGAGCGTGACGCCGTCGCGGTACGGAAAGAGCGCCTTGACGTCGAGAGTGAGAGAGGTCTGCTGGTTGGTTCTCGGCACCTCGCCGAGGGAGACCTGCTGCGCCTTCTTCGTCTTGAGCAGATCGGTCGCTCCGGAGGCGAGCTGCTGATAAGCCTTGAGATTGTTCGCGACGAGGGAGTCGCGAATCCGCGTGTAGTCGGCCTTCGTGGCCGCGTCGGGCGCCGTTCGGATCAGCTCGTTGAGCGTGTCGAACTCCGACTGCTCTCCCGTGTCGGTGAGCTTGAAGGTTGCGGGGTTGGCTTGCAGCTGCTGGTATTCGTAGACGGACTTCTGGAACAGCGCGAGGTTCGTCGTGGTGTCGTCGATCTCCTTCTGGATATCGGTGCGCCGCCGCTTCTCGCTCTTGATCTGCGAGGCTCCGAGGGCCGTCTGCGTGAAATTGAACATGGCGTTTCCGACGATCGCCGGATCGAACCGGCCCGATTGCTCTTGCAGGATGCCGCCCCTGAGGCGGCTCTGCTGCTCTTCGAGCCTCAGGGTGGGATCGTTCAGGAGCGTGAGGCGCACCGCGTCGATCAGCGTGATCCGATTGTCGGGAAACGTCAGGGCGGGCGGGTCGTAAATCGGCTTCGGCGAAGCCGGAGCTGGCCGGCCCCCATCGACGGCCGAGGCGGACTCCGCCACGGCGAGAGCCAAGGCGAGGAAAGCCGCACGAGAACCTGGCCGGACGAAAGACACCGCCATGAAACCTCCCCTGAGACCCAGTCCGAACTCTGCTGTCGAGCCAGCGGCGCGTGCGCGATGAAACCCTTTATTGACGCGGCGAACGTAGCACCGCGAGATCAATCGAGTCAAGGAACGGCGCGCGTTCCGAGCGACTTTTCCGTGCCTCGCGTCTCTCCCGTGAAGCTCGCCAGCGCGCCGATCCAGCGCAGAGTGAATGCGGCCATACCCCGGTGCTGGAGCGGTACCGTGAACGTGCACGACTCGAAATCCGTCGCGAGGAGGCGCCGGATCGATTCCGTGTAGACGGGGACGAGCTTTCCGCGACGGCCGAAATCTTTCCGGATGAAGCTGCAGGTGAATCGGACGACTTTTTCGGAGACCGCGTGGTTGATGACCCAGCCGACGACGACTCCGCGGTATCGCACGCCCACGCTCGAGACCGGTTCGAAGCCATCGGCGTCGTGCTTCCAGGGTTCGAGGTTCGGAGCGATCCAGCCCGACTCCCGCTGTGACGCGAGCAGCACGTCGCGTTCGGCGCGCGTGAGCGACGCCCAGGGAAAGATCTCGAGCTGAGGATCCAGCCGGTAGCGGCCGTACCAATCGGTTCGTCGCAGCTTTTCGAGCGTGATGCGTACGGAGAGCATCCGTGGGACCGGTTTGCTCCACCCGCAAAGCGAGAGCACCCGCTCCAGGGCAGGTTGCGAGGGCTGCCCCGTCATGTAGACCGCGTGGACGCGGGGGATTCCCAGACTGGACAGTTCGTTCGAGAGCAGATCGAGAAGGGATGTGGCGATGCCGGTTCCCCGAAACGGCTCCTGCACGAAAAGCGAGAGCAGCTCGGCGCCTTCAGCCGGGTCGTCCGGGATCTCCGCGAGCGCGAGACCTACCGGGACGTCGCCCAAGAATGCGCCGCAGGCCACCGGCAGGACGGGTTTGAGAAGCGCCATCCCGACGTGTCGCGGGGCTCTCTCCAGCGCGAGGAGGTGGCGGTAGGCGGGGAACGTGAGCGCCGAGAAGGCGCCCGCTTCTTCGCCCGAGAGGCGCCAAAACCGAACGGGAGTCTCGCTCGTCAAATTCATCTTCAGTTCCGGGTGCTTTCGAATGCGAGAACGGAAGGGAGAGCCGACGGTTTTGCGAGGCGCAGGAGCAGGTACCCGACGCCCGACAATCCTCTCCAGAAACCGGGAGCGGGCTGCTCGGCGCCGCTCGGCTGAAAGCGAAACGATCCGCGCGCGAGCGCGGCATCGAGCAGCATGGCGGC
>JBDSFL010000317.1:0-2992 GCA_039919545.1 Thermoanaerobaculia bacterium
TCCAACCAGACCACGCTGGGCCGATCTGAGGAGGAGCTGCTCGACACGCTGGTCCGGGTGGTTGGGCACGTGATCGAGCGCGAGGAGGAAGCGCGTCGTGTGCTGTTGCGCGATGCGGGCTACATTATCGAGGACAAACTGTGGCGGGCGTACGGTACGCTGCGATACGCGCGAAGCCTGACGTTCGACGAAGCGATGAACTACCTGAGCGGCGTACGTCTGGCTGTCGGACTGAAACTGATCCGCGGCCTCAGTGTATATACCCTCAACAAGCTCCTGATCTTTTCGCAGGCCGCCCACCTGGCGGCCACGGAAGGTAGATCGCTGACCGAGAGCGAAACGAACCTGGCACGCGCACGGTATGTGCGCAAAGCGCTAGAGGACGAAGCAGGGGCGGTCGGCTAGTGGTACGTCCACCCGGGTCTCTCTGAGGGACTTATGAACGGCTACAACTTTACGGAACGGGTGAGGAAGGTTCTCGCCATGGCGCGCGAGGAAGCGGCACGCCTCCATCACGAGTACGTCGGCACCGAGCATATCCTGCTCGGCCTCATCCGCGAGGGCGAGGGAGTGGCCGCGACGGTGCTGCAGAACCTTTCCGTCGAGCTGGACGAGATCCAGCAGAAGATCGAGGAGACGGTGAAGAAGGGAAAGGCCGCGCAGACGACCGGTCCAGACCTTCCGTATACCTCGCGCGCCAAAAAGGTGCTCGAGCTCGCGATGAGTGAAGCGCGCGAGCTCAGCCATTCCTACGTCGGCACGGAGCATCTGCTGCTCGGACTTCTCCGCGAGGAGAAAGGCATTGCCGCGCAGGTGCTGACTGATGCCGGCGTCAACCTCGAGGCCGCGCGCGCTGAGACGCTGCGCATTCTCGGCACCGACGTGCAGCCGCAGGCTGGTGGCCCGCAGGCGGCTGCCGGCGCGCAGCCGCAACCCGCCGCACCCAAGGGAGAGAAGAAGTCGAAGACTCCCGCACTCGACCACTTCTGCCGCGATCTGACGCAGCTTGCCGCAGAAGGGCAGCTCGATCCCACGATCGGGCGGGCCAAGGAGATCGAGCGGGTGATGGAGGTGCTGACCCGTCGCAAAAAGAACAATCCCGTCCTCATTGGCGAGCCAGGTGTGGGCAAGACGGCCATCGTCGAAGGACTCGCCCAGCTCATCGCCAACAGCGAGTGCCCGGAGTCGCTACGCGACAACCGCGTGCTGTCGCTCGACATGGCAGCGGTCATCGCCGGCACGAAGTACCGCGGCCAGTTCGAGGAGCGGCTCAAGGCGGTGATGAACGAGATCGCCCAGAACAAGAACATCATCCTGTTCATCGACGAGCTGCATACGCTCGTTGGTGCAGGTGCCGCCGAAGGCGCGATCGACGCCAGCAATATGCTCAAGCCTGCGCTGGCGCGTGGCGAGTTGCAGTGCGTCGGCGCGTCGACGTTGAACGAGTATCGCAAGTACATCGAGAAGGACGGCGCGCTCGAGCGGCGCTTCCAGACGGTGATCGTGGAGCCCCCGTCGATCGATGAGACGGTCGAGATTCTCAAGGGCCTGCGAAAGAAGTACGAGGATCACCACAAGGTGACGATCCCCGACACGACGCTGGTCATCGCGGCGAAGCAGTCGGAGCGCTACATCACCGACCGGTTCTTGCCCGACAAGGCGATCGATGTGATCGACGAGGCAGGTGCGCGTGCGCGGCTTGCGGCGCAGGCGCCGCCACCGGAAGTGGCCGCGCTCAAGGGCGAGCTCGAGAAGGTGAACGGCGACAAGGAAGCGGCGGTCCGCGATCAGAACTTCGAGAAGGCGGCGTCGCTGCGGGACAAGGAGCGCGAAATCCAGGGCGAGATTCGCAAGAAGCAGGAAGAGTGGGAGCAGCGGCGCCAGTCGCATCGCCCCGTGCTCGGCGAAGAGGAGATCGCGTTCATCGTCAGCCGTTGGACCGGTATTCCCGTGACGCGTCTGCAGGAGGCGGAGACCAGCCGTCTCCTCCGGATGGAGGACGAGCTGCATCTCAACGTGATCGGACAGGATGAGGCCATCAAGGCCATCAGCCGCTCGATCCGTCGGAGCCGCGCGGGCCTCAAGGATCCAAATCGGCCGATCGGCTCGTTCATCTTCAGCGGACCGACCGGTGTCGGTAAGACGGAGCTCGCGCGCTCGCTTGCAAAGTTCCTGTTCGCTGACGCGTCCGCGCTCATCCGCGTGGACATGAGCGAGTACATGGAGAAGTTCTCCGTGTCGCGCCTCATTGGCGCGCCTCCGGGCTACGTCGGGTACGAGGATTCGGGAACGCTCACGAAGGCGATCCGCCGCAAGCCGTACTCGGTGATCCTCCTCGACGAGATCGAGAAGGCGCATCCGGATGTCTTCAATATCCTGCTCCAGGTGCTCGACGAAGGACATCTGACGGACAACTACGGACGCCAGATCGATTTCAAGAACACCGTCGTGATCATGACGTCCAACGTCGGTGCTCGGGAGATCACGAAGGGCAAGGGGCTCGGCTTCCTCACGGGCGACAGCGGTCAGTCGTTCGAGCGGATGCAGGAGAAGGTGAAGGAGGAGTTGAAGGTCACCTTCAACCCGGAGTTCCTGAACCGGCTCGACGACGTGATCGTGTTCCACCCGCTCACCCGCGAGCACATCTCGCAGATCGTGTCGATCCTGCTCAAGGACGTGCGGAAGCGGCTGGCGGAGGACGAACTCACAATACGGCTCACGCCGGCCGCTACCGAGCTGCTGGTGAAGAACGGTTACGACGAGGCATATGGTGCTCGTCCGCTGAAGCGCTCGATCCAGAAGTTCATCGAGGATCCGCTCTCGGAGAAGATCCTCCTGGGCGAGTTCACTCGGGGCGACGAGATCGAGGTGGATGCGGCCGCCGACGGCTCGAAGCTGGACTTCAAGGTTCTCTCGAGCGCGTCGAAGGCATAGCCATCTCACGGGAGCGGGCAACCGCCTGAAGGCCGGCCGGGTCCAATAGGGACCTGGC
>JBDSFL010000367.1:0-5058 GCA_039919545.1 Thermoanaerobaculia bacterium
GGTCGGGCATCGGGATCTCGACGACCGAGATCTTCGGATTCGAGACGAGCTTGGGGGCGAGCTCGGTGAGGTTCTCGGCGATCAGGATGATCACGTTGTCCCCCCGCTCGATCTGCGGCAGGAACGACCAGCGGTGCAGGTTCACGATGGCGGCGCGATCCGCGTCGCCCTGGAACGAGGGATCCCCCGCGGGGGCGAGCGCTTCGGCGTACTCGAGGATCACCGCGGCCTTCGTGGACGTCGTGACCAGCCGCTCGAGCGCGGAGAAGATCTTCTCCTTCCCCTGCGACAGGAGGTAGTCCTCGATCGGGCCCACGTCGGCGGAACGCTTCACGAAGCGCACGCCGGTGGCCGCGTTGTAGAGCGCGATCGTCTCCTTCGATTCCTTCAGCAGCACGTCGGTCAGGAACTCGGCGAGCGAGAGCATCCGGCCGCTGTCGATCACGCCGTCGTAGACGTTGCCGTGCAGGAGAAACATCGTCGACTCGCCGCGCAGGTAGCGGCGGCGGAGCTCCTCGGCCCAGGCGGGAAGGAGGCGGGATTCGGCCATGGTGGGGACTCCCTTTGTCGTGCTCATGGTTTTCATTCGGTGAGGCGCAGGGTGCTCAGGAAGGACTCCGTCTCGCGGCTCGTCTCGCGGATGGCCTGCACGCCGTCGAGCAATTCATCGAGCTGGCCGGATAGCTCCTGCGGCGACTGCATGGTGACGATCTGGTCGGCGATGAGCTGGAAGGAGTTCTCGATCAGATCGAGCTGCCCCTGGGCGAGCGTGAGATAGCGCTGGATCTCCTGCATCTTCTCGAGCCGCTTCAGGAGGATCGCGAGGTTCTTCTTGGCGACCTCGGTCGCCGGGTCGCCGGCGGCGCCATTGCGCACCTCGGCCTCGAAGCGGCGGCGTTCGTGCTCGAGCTGCTCGAGGTCGACGGAAGCGAGGTAGTCCTGGTAGCGCCCGCACGTCACCGCCATCTCGATGAAGGAATCGACGAGGCGATCGGTCTTCACGAGCTCGTTGCGCAGCAGCTCGCCGGTGAAGGAGGGGTTGCGCGCCGCCAGCTCGCGAATCTCCTGCTGGCGCAGCACGAGGCGCTCCACGCGCTCGCGCTCGGCCGCACCCACGCCCTTCAGGCGCTCGGCACGCTCCTGCTCCTCGAGCGCGCGCTTGAGCTTGCCGAAGCGCGGGTCCCACAGTACGTGCTTGAGCCGATCCGAGTCCGGCGCGTGCAGGAGCCAGAGCCCCTCGAGGCCGAGCGCCGCCAGCGCGAGGATCGGGTTCAGCGTGAGCGCGGAGGCGGCGAGAAGGCCGCCGAAGAGGGAGATGTTGTACGGATTGGCAAAGGCCATCTTCAGATAGGGGGCCTTCCCCCCCGATGCGCCCTTGATGAGCTGCTTGGCCGCGTCGGAGAGGCCTTCGGCGACGGCGTTGGGTTTCGGTTTCACGAACGGAGGTTTCGCCGGCGCGCCCGGCCTCGTTCCCTCGCGGGAGCTCCCGGGGGAGGGCCAGCTGGTTTTCCTGTCGGCCGATTTCGGCGGGGTCCGGGGAGGATCCGAGGTGCCCATGGCGAAGGCTCAGCTCGCGGGAGCGTAGAGCAGGTCGAGGAGCTTTTTCTCCACGGCTCGAAATTCCGATGAGGATTTCAGGGCGATGTCGCGCACGGAGAAGAACGGCACGTCCACGCGATGCAGCACGCGCGCGGGTCGCGCGGACAGGACGTACACCGTGTCGGCCAGGTACACCGCCTCCGAGACGTCGTGCGTGACGAAGAGGATCGTGTTGTCCTCGCTCTTGGAGACGTCGAGGAGGAGCCCCTGCATCCCCCAGCGCGTCTGCGGGTCGAGCGCGCCGAAGGGCTCGTCCATCAGCACGACACGCGGCCGATTGATGAGCGTGCGCGCGATGGCCACGCGCTGCTTCATGCCGCCGGAGAGATCCTTCGGATAGCGGTCGGCGAACTCGGTGAGGCCGACCTCTCTGAGATATTTGTCGGAGTCGACGCGCCGCTTGCTCTCGGGAATTCCCTGCAGCCGGAGCCCGTACTCGAGGTTCTCACGCACGGTGAGCCAGGCGAACGACGTGTAGGCCTGGAAGACCATGCCCCGATCGCGCCCGACGTCGGTGACGGGCTGGCCGTCGAGAAGGATCTCTCCCTTCGTCGGCGCCAGGAGGCCGGCGACGGTCTTCAGGATGGTCGACTTGCCGCAGCCCGAGGGGCCGAGAAACACCACCACCTCGCCGACGCCCGGCTTGTCCACGATCTCGAAGCTGACATCGCGCACAGCTTCCGTCGCCAGGCCGTTCCGGCCGATGTACGTGACCGAGAGATCCTTGACGCGGAGCTTCGCGGGGGCGCCCGAGAAATCGGGACGGTAGGTCGCGCGCTCGCGCGAGTCGGTGGGCACCGTGACGGCGATGGTGCCGGGCTCGCCGGTCTGCGGAAGAGGGTTGGCTTGCGGCTCGTCGGGATTCCGGCTCATGAGGCGCTCTCACGCCAGCGGAACAGCAACGAGGAGATCGTGCGGATCATGAAATCAGTCAGGAGGCCGATGCCGCCGATGACGAGCAGCCCCGCGAACGACCACGAAGCCTTCTGGTGCGTGCGCGCCAGCTCGACCATGTAGCCGAGTCCCCGCTCGGGGTTCACGGCCTCGGCCAGGATCACGTAGGTCCAGGAGATCGCGTTCATGACGCGGAAGGAATCGAAGATCTCCGGCAGCGCCGCGGGTAAGAGCACGGTCCGGATCACCTGACCGCGCGAGGCGCCCAGCGTCAGCGCCGTCTGGACGAGCTCGTCGGGGACCGCGCGGATGGCGGTGACGACGACGGGGAGCAGATAGACGAAGACGCCGAGGAAGAGAAACGCGATCTTCTGCTTCTCGTAGATGCCGAACCAGAGGATGAGGAGCGGGATGAACGCCGAGATCGGCATGTAGCGCAGGGGCGCCACGATGGGCTCGAAGAACCGGTTCACCGGCTCGAAGGCTCCCATGAGGACGCCCACCGGGAGCGCGAGCGCCGAAGCCAGCAGGAACGCCAGGCCGATGCGCCGCGTCGAGACAAGGATCGCGAGGCCCAGGTCGTAGTTCACGAAGAGCTGGATCGTCCCCTTCACGACCTCCGTCGGCGAGGGAAGAAAGTCGGGCGGGGCGAAGTGCCCGTACGTCAGGACGCACCACACCAGCAGCACCAGAGCCGGCGCCACGAGCCCGAGCACCAGGGACGTGGATCGCGGCAAGGGCGCGCGCAATGCGAAGAGGCTGGCGCGTCTGGACGCCATGCTCACGCTTCCTCGGAAACGGGGGGAACGAGGCGTCCGACGCGTCCCCCCACCCTCGGCGCGCTCATTCCGAGGCCAGGACGACCTTGATGTCGGTGCGCCGGTTGAGCTGCCGCCCCGCCTCGGTCACGTTGGGAGCCACGGGATTCGCCGCACCGTGCCCGATGGTCTGGAAGCGCGCCGCCTCGATGCCGGGGAAGTTCTTCAGCACGTAGGTCTTGACGGCGAGCGCGCGACGCTCGGAGAGCGTGAGGTTGGTCTTGGCGCTCCCCGTGGCATCGGTGTTCCCCTCGATGCGCAGGTAGGTCTTGCCGAACGACGTCATCGTGTCGCCGAGGGCGTCGAGCACGAAGTAGGAGCCCGCCATGATCTCGTCCGAGCCGGGCGTGAAGTGGATTTGGATCTGCTTGTTGATGATGGCGCGATCGCTCGACGAGGGCGCCTTGGCCGCCATCTTCGGCTCGTCGATCTTCTGCTCGGGGTAGCTGGCGGCGAGCGCCGTGAGGAAGCGCGTGTCGACCCATTCCCTGGCCTCGACCGTCTTCGTCACGAGCCCCTTCTTGCGCCAGATCACGAACGCGGTGTCGAAGAGCGTCTCGTAGTGCGCCTTGCCCCCCGCGATGCCGTAGAACTGCGCGTTGTCGGCGAACGGGGTGAGCTTGAGGCCGGAGAGCATGCCGGACACCGTGTCCGAATCGAGCTTGAGCGCCTTGGCCACGAGGGCGTAGGCGGACGCGGGATCGGACTTGATGGCGTCGATCCCATCGAACCAGCCGTGCACGAAGTCGCGCAGGCTGTCGGGCGCCTTGTCGATGATGTCCTGCCGCGCGCAAAGCGTGTCCGCGATGATGTTCGTCGCCGCCGTGGTGGAGACGAGCACGTGGGCCTCGTCGCCGCGCGCCGTGACGGCGGCAGAGAGGTCGGGCTCCCACGTGACCGCGGCGTCCACCTGCTTGGCCTTGAACATCGCGGCGGCGGCGGGAGCGTCTTGCGTGAAGATGATCCCCTTCTCCACCGCGGCGCGGTCTTCGGCCGAGAGACCCGACTGCGAGAGAAGATAGAGCAGCAGGAAGTGCGACGGCGTGAACTGCGTGCAGGAGACCTTGTGGCCCTTCAGGTCCTCGATGGACTTGATCGACGAAAGCGACACGATGCCGTCTCCGCCGCGCGACCAGTCCTGCATGATGATCGACTTGGCCCGCTGGCTCTGCTCGGCCAGAATCGAGGCCTCGCGCGCCCAGTTGTCCACCGTGTTCCACATGATGTCGACGTCCCCCTTGCGGAACGCCGCCAGCTTGGCCGCGGGGTCTTCCAGAAGGACGAACTTCACGTCGAGGCCGTACTTCTTCTTGTAGGCCGAGGCGGCGCTCGGGTCCATGCCGCCGTTCTCGACGATGCCGGGGGCGTGTCCCGCCCACGTGTTGATGGCGACCACGAGCGGGCGGTTCAGCTTGCCCGAGCCGGTGAGCGCGGTGCCGGTGACGCCGCCTGCGCCCTTGCCCCGTTCGGGATCGGGGGGCGCGTTCTTCAGCGCGTTGAAGTCGCTGGCCGAGGCCCCGGCCTTCGGGTCGGCGCCCGTTCCGGCGGCCCCCTTTTCGGCTCCGGCCCAGGAGCGGATCGCTCCTGCCTTGTAATGCCAGACCGCGTAGCCCAGCACGCCCAGGATCACGACCGTGATGAAGAATTTTGCGAACGGAGTGAGCTTCATGGTTCTCCTCGTCGATGCATGAGCGGCGCGTGCCGCGGAAGCAGATTCTGGTGAAGGTCTCGGCACGGCGGCGGCGCG
>JBDSFL010000374.1:0-6770 GCA_039919545.1 Thermoanaerobaculia bacterium
TCTACATGCCAGAACCCGTGATCGAGCGCTAGCCAAGCGCGGCGTCTGGTACGCGCGGCGCCGCCCAGCGGCAGCGTGTTCAGCTGTTCCCAAAAAATCGAGCCAGGCGTGCTCCGCGGATCAACGCATCAGAGTCGGGACGCACCAGGCTCCAGACCGTGCCCCGGGTCTCCGAGCAATCCGATCCCCGTTACAGGATCGACTTGAGGAATTCCTTGTTCGTCTTCGACCGCGTGAGCTTCGAAAGCAGCAGCTCCATCGCGTCCACCGGCTTCACCGACGACAGCGCCCGGCGCAGCTTGTGGATCTTCGGCAGCTCGTCCACGTCGTAGAGCTTCTCTTCCTTGCGCGTCCCCGACGCCGGGATGTTGATACACGGGAAGATTCGCCGGTCGAAAAGGCCCCGGTCGAGAATGATCTCGCTGTTTCCCGTTCCCTTGAACTCCTCGAAGATCACGTCGTCCATCCGGCTGCCCGTATCCACGAGACACGTCGCGATGATCGTGAGCGAGCCGCCGTCTTCGTGGTTGCGCGCTCCTCCGAAGAAGCGCCTGGGCTTCTCCATCGTGCGAGCGTCGATGCCGCCGGAGAGGATCTTGCCGCTGCCGCGCTGCTCGTTGTTGTAGGCGCGGCTCATGCGCGTGATCGAGTCGCAGAAGATGACCACGTCCTGGCCGATCTCCACGAGCCGCTTGGCGCGCTCGAACGTCGTCTCGGCCACCGCGATGTGATGCGAAGCGTTCATGTCGGTCGGGGAGGCGATGACCTCGCCGCTCAGGATCGAGCGCTGCATGTCGGTGACTTCTTCGGGACGCTCGTCGATGAGCAGCATGAAGATCTTGACGTCGGGATCGTTCTTGGCGATCGCGTTCGCCATGGTCTTCAGGAGGAACGTCTTGCCGGCCTTCGGCGGCGCCACGATGAGGCAGCGCTGGCCGCGCCCGATCGGAACGACGAGGTCGAGAACGCGTCCGGACGTCTCGTCCGGGGTCGATTCCATGCGGAGGCGCTGCATCGGGTCGATCGACACGCCCTTGTGGAACTGGATGTACTTGCTGCGGTATTCGGCCGGAGGCATCCCCTCGATGGAGAGGATCTTCTGCGCCATCGGGCCCTTGCCTCCGCGCGCCACGGCCTCGGCTTCGATCAGCAGGCCGTCTTCGAGATCTTCCGCCTCGACCAGGAACTTCGGCACGTACGAATCGCTTCGCTCGCTGTAGTACGTCTCGGGCGAGACGAGGACGGCGGAGTGATCGCCGTGCAGCTTCACGATGCCCTTGACCGTCTGCTTCGGGAGATTCTGGGCTTGGGGGGCCTCGCGGCGGCTCGGCGCGGCTGCGGGGCGCGGACGAGCGCCCGCGTCGGCGCTTTCTTCCGGCGCGCCTTCCGGCTGCCCTTCGCCCCCGGGTCCGCGGCTGCGGCCGCGACGGCGGCGGCGGCGGCGGCGCTTGCGGAATGGATCGAAGGCATTCGGGTCCGCGGGCCTGGCGACGCCGTCGGGTCCGATTTCGGGCGCTGCCGATTCGGCTTCGTCGCCCGCTTCCCCTTCCGCACTCTCTGACTCGCCCGATTCGCCCTCGGGGCCCTCGTCGATGTCCAGGTCGCGCGGCTCGGGCGTGTCTTCAAATGCGGCCATTCCGTCTTTAGGGTTCATTTCGTCCAAGTGTTCCTCCGGTCGAGGCGCCATTCGAGTCCCACGAGATCGCTCGGCTCGGCCCCGGGTCGTCACGCAACGATCGAGGGCTGCTCGAGGATTCGCGGCTCCCTGAGCTTGAATTCCAGGGCGGGGCGGCGGGGCGGGAGGTGTTGAACCTTTCCGACCGGCGCCGACGAACTCGATATCGGTTCGTCGGATCAGCGGCCGCCAACCAATCGAAAAGATCCTAAGCCCAAAAGGAAGCCGGCGTCAATGTTTCTCATCGAGGGGCTGGCGTGGAGAGCTGGCCCGGAACGCTCGCGGCCCGCTCCACGCCCCTCGCGTGGCCCCGCTTCCAGATGCCGGGAATGCCGCTCCCGCAGCTCGGGCACGCACCGTTCGCGGCGATCCGGTTCGTGAGGATGCGGTAGCCGCGCCGCGCAACCACCGTGACGCCGCAGGCCGGGCAGCGCGTGTCTTCCCAGTCCCCGACGCCGCCGGGAAGGTTTCCTGCATAGACGTAGCGCAGCCCCTCCTCGCGTCCGATATCGGCGGCTCGTCGCAGCGAAGCGGCGCCCGTGGCTCCGCGGTCCGTCATCTTGTAGTCGTCGTGAAAAGCCGTGACGTGCCACGGGATGTCGGGGCTGACGCTCGCGAGATAGCGCGCCGCATCGCGAAGCTCCTCGGGCGAATCGTTGAAGCCCGGAATCACCAGCGTCACGACCTCGAGCCAGATGCCGCGTTCCACGATCATGCGGATCGTGTCGAGCACGACCCAGAGCCGGCCTCCCAGCGTCCGGTAGCCCGCCTCGCGCATCCCCTTCAGGTCCACCTTGTAAGCGTCGAGGTGCGGGCCGATGTAATCGAGCACCTCGGCCGTGCCATTGCCGTTCGAGACATAGCTCGTCATCAGACCGGCTTCGCGCGCCGCCTCGAACACCGCCGCGCCCCACTCGGACGTGATGAGCGGCTCGTTGTAGGTGGACGTGATCATCGTCGCGAGCGAGATCTTCGCGAGCAGCACCAGCTCCTCGGGGGTCGTCACCTGAGGCCGCGCGTAGGCGGCGCTGTCCGGATCGTGCAGGACCTGGCTCGTCTCCCAGTTCTGACAGTAGGGACAGTGATAGTCGCAGCCGAGCATGCCGAACGACAGCGCGCGCGCCCCCGGCGTCACGTGGAAGAACGGCTTCTTCTCGATGGGATCGAGCTGCGTGGTCCCCACGTAGCCGAACGGCACACGCAGCACGTCGTCCTTCACGTAGCGAACGCGGCACACGCCCTCGCGCCCCTCCGGAATGAGGCAGCGGTGCCCGCAGGCCAGGCAGCGAATCTTCCCCTCCTCGCGGATCAGGATCGTGCCCTGGGCCGTGAGGTGGGAAAGACGCTCGCGGACGTCGACTTCGTCCGGCATCAGGGGAGAAATCTTAGCTCGGAACGACTCGTGCTTCCATGTCGTTACAATGCGCGTCGTGACACCGTTCAAGCGAACCCCCCGACCGACCCTTGCCCTGCCCGCGCTGGCCTTCGCCGCCGCTTCACTCCTGGCCGCGTCATCTGGGCATGCCCAGACCCCCACACCCACGCCGAGCCCCACGCCGATTCCCGCGTCCACACTCGTTCCGGCGACGTCCACGTATTACGGCGTCCTCAACGGCGGACGGTACGATTCGGCGAATCTGGTCCTGGATGCCGACGGGTCGATCTGGAGCGCCTCGGCAAACGAGAACGTCATCCTGAAACTGTCGGCCGACGGGACCAAATCGACGCGCTGGACGATGACGAAGGATGCGGCTCCGAGCTCGCTGCTCAAGCTCCCGGACGGCACCATCTGGCTGACCGAGCTGGGCGGCTTCAACGTCGCACGATTCAACCCGTCGACGGGTGAGCTCGTCGAGTGGGCCGACACGAGCCGCCGGCCGACGGCGCTCGCCCACAAGGGCGACGGCACGTTCTGGCTCCCCGAGACGAACGGGGCGCTCGCCAATTTCAATCCGGCATCCGGCACCTTCACGTACTACAAGGGCGAAGGGATCGCGACGCTTTCGTATCCCTGGCTCGACCCCGATGGCTCCGTGTTCAGCTGCGACTTCATCAACGGCTCGATCGTCCGCTTCTCCCGCGACGGCACGAGCGCGACGCGCTGGGCCTTGCCGAGCCGGTCGGCCGTTCCGTCCAAGATCATCCGCGGGTTCGACGGCGCCCTCTGGATCGGCTTCTACAACACCGGTCAGCTCGCCCGGTTCGACCCCCTGCTGAACGAGATCAAGATCTATCAGCTCTCCTTCGGCTCGGCTCCGTTCGACCTGGTCAACTACAAGAACCGAATCCTCTACTCCGAGCAGCGCAGCGGTTTCATCGGCTTCTTCGATCCCGCCACCACGAAGCCCTCCAACGTCGTGACGCTCTCGCCCGATCAGATCACCGTCACTGTTTCGTCGCAGACCGCCGCACCCGCCACGACCACGCTCACTCCGGTGATCGACGACGTCCCTTTTCCCGCACCGCTCGGCGTGTCGGGCCTGAGAGATCTTTCGGGCCTCGCCGAGCTGGCGGCCGGAAACGGAGCCGTCTACGGCCTGGCCGTGGACGAGCGTCGCGGACGCATCTACTTCGGCACCTCGGGGAACATCGGCACGCTGACACCCCCCACGGCCATCGGTCCGGAAGATCAGTACTTCCCCTCGGCGGCGTCCGTCGGCGGTGCCGGCGGGGCGCGCTGGCAGTCGCAGATCGTCACCTGGAATCGCGGTGTTCCGGTGGGTACGCCGACTCCGGCAGCGAGACCTCTCGTCCTCACCGAGCGGCTTTTACCCAGCGGCTGGATCGCGGGGTTTTCGCCCGCCGCCGAGCTCACGGTCGGCCCCAACCAGCTCTCGAGCCAGGACGATCCGATCGGAAACGAGCTGAAGGCTCCCGACTCCTTCGGCGCGTTGCGCCTGGCACCCGACGGAGCGACCTCCACCACGAGCGATCTCTTCAGCTGGGGACGCGTGTCATATTCCCGCCCCGACGGCGGAACGTATGGCTTCGCCCAGAACGGCATCAAGGCCGCTCAGGCCATCTCGGCCCCTGAATCGGCGTTCCTCTTCACGCCGCCGGACGCGGCCACGCAGCGCACGAACGCTGGAGTGTTCGTGCTCGAGAGCTCTCGAGGAGCGGTTTCCATCGTGGATGCCGAGGGGCAGACGCGCTCCACGTTCCCTTACGACTGGCCCAGCGGATATCACATTCAGGGCTCGACCATCTTCCAGGCCCTCAGCATCGAGGCGCTCCCGTCCGCGCGCGTCGTCTTCCGCGTCGACACCGGGCGCATCTTCCCGTTCGCGGTCTCGCTGGATGCCGCAACCAACGATCCGATCGGGCTCGACGTCTTCCCCGCCAAGCGGCAGTCCAGCTCACAGTCCATCCTCGGTGCCGCGCGGGGCGGCGGTCCGATGGGGCCCACGAGCCGCACCGACCTGCAGCTCTACAATTCGGGCTCGGCCGATGCCCTCGTCTCGATCAGCTTCCGAGCGTCGCGCGCCCTCGGCGCCGAGGGGCCGCCCTCCGGCAACCCGATCGGCTTCGTGACGGTCCCGCCGAACAAGGTGGTGACGCTGACGGATGTGATCGGAGCCAAGCTCGGCCTGGACGGCGTGATCGGCACGCTCGACCTCACCTCCGACAAGTCCGTCTTCGCCTTCGCGCGCGTCACCGCGTCCCCCGCGGCAGGGGGGCACTACGGCTTCGGCATCGCGGGTCAGATCCTCGACAGCGCCATCTCGGCCCCGCTGCGGGGCGTCTTCCTTGCGGCGACGGACAACGGCTACAACCTCTTCCATTCGGACCTTCACCTCACGAATCTCGCCGATGCGCCCACCGCGGTCACGCTTCGCTTCACGACCTCGGACGGAGTCGTGGCCGCCACGCGTGAGGTCACCCTGCCCGCCCGCGAAACGCGCTCCATCGAGGATGTCTGGTATTCCTCCACGGGCTTCGGCGCCAGCGTCGGCCGGGTGGACGTGATTCCGGCGGACGGCTCCGGACCGATCTTCGCCACCCTGCTTCGCCAGGATCGCAGGACCGGGGACACCGACGCTTTGCTCCCCTTCGTGATCCCGCGGTAAAAATGCTCGCCGCCGGGGGGCCGGGTTGATCCCGCGATCCCCCCGGCTATCATCCTTTTCGACGGAGGATGATGTGATCATGAGAAAGAACGCGAGATCCTGGGCAGTCCTGGCGGTCGCACTGGCCGTGTCGGCGCAGCTGAGCGCTCAGGACAGCTCCCCGGCCAAGCCGACCGAGCCGAAATCGACGGCGGGCGCGAAGGAGAACGGAGGCGTTCGGACGAAGGGGACCGCTCCGGAATCCGAAGAGGAAGGTGTGGCGACGGGCGTCGGCACGCACTTCGTCTCCACGAACACTCCTCTCGTGAACGACCAGGGGGTGTTCGAAGCAATCATCACGCACCGGTTCGTCACGCCCGTGAGGGAAGCGGGAGGCCAGCGGGCCTTCGGCCTGGACACCGGGGCCTCGATCGGTCTCGGCATGGACTACACCTTCGTCAAGAATCTCGCCGTGCAGGTGTATCGCCAGTCGGTCGACGCCGATTACGAGTTCGCGCTCAAGGGCACGATCCTGCGGCCCACCGCCGTGTTCCCCGTGGCGGTCGGCGCGCGCTTCGGCATCGACTGGCAGACCGCGGACTACATCCCTCAGAAGTACGCCACGCCGTTCGGTCAGCTCCTGCTTTCCGTGACGCTCGGCGACCGGGTCACGCTTTCGGCGGCCCCGTCCTGGGCCTCGCGCACACCGACGGGTCACCATGCCTGGAACGTTCCGGTAGCCGCTCAGATCAAGGTGACGAATTCCATCTCCGCCATCGCGGAATACATCTTCGCGCGGGCGAGCCGCAACGGCGACCCGGCTGAAACCGTCGGGCAGTGGTCGTTCGCCATCGAGAAGGCCGTGTATCACCACCGCTTCGCGCTCGTGATCGGCAACACCTCGGCCACGAACGTCGACGAGATGATCGGCGGCGACTTCGTGGGGGGCTCGATCACGGAGTCGAACATCCGGCTCGGATTCAACATCGTCCGGCAGTTCGACATCGCCACGAAATAGAGCGAAAGGCGTAACGCGTCAGGCGCTCACC
>JBDSFL010000401.1:0-3541 GCA_039919545.1 Thermoanaerobaculia bacterium
CCAGGCGTCCATCCCGTTCGCCGCGGGCACCCCGAGCGAGGCGGCCACGCTCCCCTGCGGATCCAGATCCACGAGCAGCACGCGCCGGCCGGCCCGCGCCGCGGCCGCCGCGAGGTTGACGGCAGTGGTGGTCTTCCCGACGCCCCCCTTGAGAGCCGAGATCGCCAGGACTCGCCGGTGCCGTCCCTTCATGCTGTTCGATCGTGATTATCATCCTTCCGTGGGATTTCTCGCTTCGGAACCGATCGACCCCGGCTACCTCCTCGCCGAGGCGCGCCGGGACGGCGACGGCGGGCTGGCCCTCTTCGTCGGCGTGGTTCGCAACCGGAACGAAGGGCGCGACGTGATCCGCCTGACGTACGAGGCATACGAGCCCATGGCCGAGAAGGAGCTGGCGCGGATCGCCGAGCGCCTCGCCGAGCAGCATCCCGCCGCGCGCGTGCTCTTCCGCCACCGCATCGGCGTCCTCGGCCTGGGAGATGTCGCCGTGGTGGTGGTCGCCTCCGCCCCGCACCGGGGCGAGGCGTTCGCGGCGTGTCGCGCGGGCATCGAGGCGATCAAGGCCACGGTCCCCATCTGGAAGCGTGAGGAAGGGCCCGACGGCTCGGTCTGGGTCGATCCGTGCTCCCCGGATCACCCCCATCCGGAGGGTTGATCGGGTCCGCCGGCACCCGCCCGGAACCCGCGGGGCACCCGCCGGAGTGTTGAAAAGTCGGCCATTTTCCCCTAAACTCCGCTGTTTTGGGGACGAATCTCCCCGACATCCTCATAAGGAGGCCGCCCGTATGGCGACTCTCGATACCGAAACTGCGACCGAGACCCGCACCCTGGTCAACTACCGCGTCGAGGGGGGCATCGCCGTCCTCGAGATGAGCGACCCGCCGGCCAATACCTACACCCTCGAGATGATGCGGCAGCTCGACGAGGCCATCCTGAAAGCTCGCTTCGACGACGACGTTCACGTGATCGTGATGCGCGGCGCGGGCGACAAGTTCTTCTCGGCCGGCGCCAACATCGGGATGCTCAACACGGTGACTCCCGGCTTCAAGTACTACTTCTGCCTGCACGCCAACGAGACCCTCCTCCGCCTCGAGCACACCCCCAAGCTCGTGATCGCGGCGCTGAACGGCCACACGGTCGGCGGCGGCATGGAGATCGCCATGGCGGCGGACATTCGCATCGCACGTCGCGACGGCGGCAAGATCGGCCTCCCGGAAGTCACGCTCGGCGTCCTCCCCGGCACGGGCGGGACCACCCGCCTTTCGCGCCTCGTCTCCAAGTCCAAGGCCATCGAGCTGATGATCCATGGCAACACCTTCTCCTTCGAGGAGGCGCTCTCGCTGGGCATCGTGAATCAGGTCTGGGACGGCTCCCCCGCCGAGTTCTGGGAGCAGATCCTCGACTACGCGCGCCAGTTCGTGCCGCCGAACAAGGCCTCCAAGGCCGTGGGCCGCATCAAGCGCGCGGTGCAGACGGGCTCGGAGATCCCGCTCGACGTCGCCCTCGCCTTCGAGCGCGAGCTGCAGCAGCAGCTCTTCCAGAGCGAGGATGCCAAGGAAGGGATCAGCGCGTACGTCGGCAAGCGCGTCCCGAAGTTCACGGGACGCTGATCGAATAGAACAGACTCGCGCCCTGGGCGCGGTCGGAGGATTCAGATGTTTCAAGCGTTGCGGCGGATTCATGTCGCCGCCAGCGATTTCTCCCGCTCGCGCCGTTTTTACGGCGAGACGCTGGGGCTCCCCGAAATCGGCGGCTTCGAGCTCGACTGGGTGGAGTTCGGCCTCGGTCCCATCATCCTGAAGCTCACGCCGCTGCGCCCCGGCGAGGTCCCCGCGCGAAACCAGGTCGCGGCCATCCTCTCGACCACGAACCTCGACGAGACGCTCACCACCCTCAAGGAGCGCGGCGTCACCGTCACGCGTGCGCCCGCCGACGAGTTCACGGGCCGCTCGGCCGAGATCCTCGATCCCGACGGCTATCGTCTGATCGCGTTCCAGGCCTCGGACCTCCACCCCGACGAGGAGTGGGTCCCCGTCTCCCAGGTCGACGACGTGGTGAAGCTGAAGCTCAACGCGTTCCGACAGAAGCAGAAGGGCAAGGCCGCCCCGGTCCCCGCGAAGACGGCCGCCCCGAAGAAGAGCGCGCCGGCCAAGCCCGCCGCCCACACCAACGCCAAGAAGCCCGCTCCCAAGAAGAGCGGCAGCGCGACCAAGCCTGCCGCCAGTGCCCACGCCAACGCCAAGAAGCCCGCGGCCAAGAAGGCCGCCCCGAAGAAGCCGGCTCCGAAGAAAAGCGCACCGGCCAAGCCCTCAAAAAAAAAGTGAACCGAAAGGGCGCGGCTGATGTCCGAAGCTCCCGACTCCTCTCCGGCGACGCCCTCCCCCCGATTCAGGCAGCTATTCATCGATGGGGCCTTCACCGACTCTTCAACCGGTAAGACATTCCCCACGCTGAACCCGGCCACCGGTCAGCCGCTGGCTGATGTGGCCGAGGCGAGCGTGGAAGACGTGGACCGCGCCGTCGCGGCCGCGCGCAAAGCCTTCGAGTCCGGCCCCTGGCCGAAGATGCCGGCGCGCGAGCGCGGCAAGCTGCTCGTGAAGATCGCCGATCGCCTCATGGCACGCGTCGACGAGATCGCCACCATCGAGACCCTCGACAACGGCAAGCCGATTTTCGAGAGCCGTTACGTCGACATCCCCACCTGCGCCGACATCCTCTTCTACTACGCGGGCTGGGCCGACAAGATCACCGGCGACACGCTGAACCTTTCCAACGACTCGTTCCATTACACGCTGCGCGAGCCCGTCGGCGTCGTCGGCGCGATCACGCCGTGGAACTTTCCGCTGCTCCTCGCGGTGTGGAAGATCGCCCCCGCGCTCGCCGCGGGCAACACGATGGTGCTCAAACCCGCTTCTCAGACCGCGCTCTCGGCGCTCGCTTTCGCGGATGTCTGTGCCGAGGCCGGGCTGCCGCCGGGCGTCCTGAACGTCGTCCCCGGCCCGGGCGCCACGGTGGGCGCGCGCCTGCTGGAGCATCCGGGCGTCGACAAGATCGCCTTCACCGGCTCCGTGGACGTGGGGCGCAAGGTGATGATCGCCTGCGCGGGAACGCTGAAGAAGCTCTCGCTCGAGCTGGGCGGAAAGTCGCCGAACGTCGTCTTCGCGGATGCCGACATCGACGCGGCCGCGCGCGGCGCGCTGAACGGAATCTTTTACGGCAAGGGCGAGGTCTGCGCCGCGGGCTCGCGACTGCTCGTCGAGGAGAAGATCCACGACGCATTCGTCGAGTCGATCGCCGAGAAGGCCAAGAAGATGGTCCCCGCCGATCCGATGCATCCCAAGACGCGGCTGGGCTCGCTCGTATCGGAAGAGCAGCGCCGCACCGTGATGGGCTACGTTGCGAAGGGGCAGGCCGAAGGCGCACGGCTCGTGGCGGGAGGAAAGTCCGCCGCGGTCAACGGCGTCGGAGCATTCCACGAGGCCACGATCTTCGACGGCGTGACGCCCGAGATGACGATCGCGCGCGAGGAGATCTTCGGGCC
>JBDSFL010000439.1:0-7247 GCA_039919545.1 Thermoanaerobaculia bacterium
GACATCGCTTCGCTCCTGCTGCAAGCCTCGCGTGCAGACGACACCGAGCTGCGCGCGGGGGCGCAGCTGCTGTTTCCGCTCTACGGAATCGGCCTCGACGCGGAAACCTGGCGGCGCGATGTCTTGCGGCGCGGTGATCTGCTCGTTCCCGCGGCCTGTCTCCTCCTGGACGAGTCGCTCCCGCCGGCGGAGTTCACCGCGCTCTTCTCGGAAACCGTCTTGAAGGCGCGCTCCACCAGCCGCGACCCGAAGGTTTGCGCGCTGAGGGGCTTCGTCTCCGAGAATGGGAACGAGAACGGGAACGAGAGCGAGGATGAAGAAGCGGGAAGGGTCGAGGATCCTTACTGCCGCCTCCTCGCCGGTGCGATCCGCTACGGGCCGATGCTCTCCGAGGAGGGCTCCACGACCGTCGATGGAGGGCGCTCCCGCGAGATCGCCGCGTGGACGCGATCGTCCTCCGCTCCTCCCGAGATCCGCCTCCAGGCCCGTATCGCCCGCGCCCAGTATGGGAACGCCACCGAGGCCGAGCTGCTCGAGCTCTGGAGCGATCGGGACCTTCCCTGGTCGGTGCGGCGGATCGCCCTGGGCCTGTCCCAGGCGCCGAAGCCCGCGCCCGACCTCGCCTCGGCGTTCAGCCGCGAGCTCCGCGTGGCCGGGCGATCCGCCGCGGAGGAGTCCGCCCTCTTGTCCGCCCTGCACGCCGTGGACCCCGACGAGGCCGCACGCATCGCGCTCGAGAGATGGGAGAACGGAGAGATCGCGCCCGGAGGAGAACCGGATCAGGCTGGCATCTGGGTGAAATCGCTCCCCGCCGCGCGCATCGCCTCCGACCCGAAGCTGCGCGCCACGCTCAAGGCGCTCTTGAAAGACGACGGCGTCGGTCCCCAGGTCGCCGCGGCGCTCGCCCGCGCGGGCGACGCCGAGGCGCTGCCTCCGCTCCTGCGGGCGGTGAGAACGGGCTGTCTCACATGACTGGGAAAGCAAGAGCTCGTCGAGCTCTTCTCGAATCTGGGACCTGCGGGATTGGCCGCCCTCGAGGAGCTGGGCAGGACCATGCCCGATGAGCACGGCGCCGCCGCCGCGCTGGACGCCCTGTTCGAGAGCGACCCGGGGCGGGCCGCGGAGATCGCGCAGGATCGCTTCGAGCGCAGCCTGCGAGCGCGCTGTGTTCCGTCCAGCCTCGTCGCATTGCTCGGCGCCAAGGGGCTGGATCCGTATGCGGCCGTGGCCCGCCGGCTCCGAGAGCTCGAGTGCGATCGGCATCGGCTGAAGCCGGCCGAGTCGCTCTTTTCCGGAGACGCACGCGCCACAGAGCGCGCACGGGAGGCGTCCGAAAAGATTTCTCCCGGCGCCTGCCGCACGGCGTTTCAGGAGCTCTTCGGGATCGAGCCCAAGCCTCCGGAGGCGCTGCTCTCACCCTGAAAAAAAATCAGAAGGTCTTCACCAGCGCCCGCCCCCGGGAGTCTTTGATGGAGCCCGTGGCGATGAGGATGATGTCGATGAGCCACCAGATGCCGCAGCCGCCGCCCGTGAAGAGCTTCAGCAGGCCGAGCCCGGTGTACCCCAGGTAGAAGCGGTCGACGCCGAAAATTCCCAGGAAGATCGAGAGCAGGAGCGCGATGAGCCAGTCTTTCGGCGTGTCGGGGCCCATGGCGACGGCCACCGGAGGGCGCGGCGCGGCGGCGGCCATCAGGGCCGCGGCGCCAAAGATTTCCTCGAACTCGGGACGCGTGCCCATGGGCACCCACTGCGCCTCGCCCGTCTTGAAGGAGAGGCTCACGGCCCCCACCCGCCCCTCGGCGATCCAGCTGCGCACGGTCGCCTCGTCGATGGGCCCGTACTGGCTTCCGTTGGCTCCGATGACGTGATACATCGATCCCGACCTCCGTACTCACCTGAGATAAACGTGGAAACAGCCCGTAAAGTTCGCCTTGGCACCCGAGACGACGTCGCGTGTTCGGGTGCGACATGTCCGGAGGGAAGCTCGGATGCCGAGCCAGCACAGGCGTCGCGGCCCGAGCAGCAAAAAAGATGAGACTGGTAAGATCGTAGCCGATCGCCGCAGGGCGACCACCCCATGCCTCCACGTCCCGAGCTCTCCTCCTCCGAGCGTCGCCGCTTTCTGCTGGCCGCCGAGCGCCCCACCGAGGCGCTCTCTCTCCACGGCCGGTATCGCATCGCGCTCGGCTTCGCGAACTCTTACGAGATCGGGATGTCGAACCTCGGCTTCCAGTGGGTGTACCGGCTCTTCAACCGGCAGGACGACGTGGCCTGCGAGCGCTTCTTCTACGACGAGGCGGACGACGACCGGCGCGGGCCGCGGACGCTGGAATCGGATCGGCCGCTCGGCGATTTTCCGGTCCTGGCGCTCTCGATCTCGTGGGAGATGGACTACGCCAACCTCCTGCGCATCCTGGAGCGGGCCCGCATCCCGCTCGAGCGAACCGATCGCGGCGAAGGCGACCCGATCATCCTCGTCGGCGGCGACTGCGCCCGCATCAACCCCGCGCCGCTGACCCCGTTCGTGGACGCGTTCGCCATGGGCGACGGTGAAAAGCTGGTGCCCGGCCTCGCGGAGATTCTGCGGCGCGATCTCTCACGCGAGCGCTCCCTCGAGGCGATCGCCGCGCTCTCGGGCATCTACGTGCCGGCGCTTCACGGCCCGAAGGCCGAGCTGGCCGAGCAGGGGAAGATCGTCGTCCAGCAGTTCAAATCCGCCGAAGGCGTGCAGCGCGAGCCGCCGCACTCGTCGATCCTGACGCCGCACACCGAGCTGTCCGACAAGCTCCTCATCGAGACGGCGCGCGGCTGCTCGGAGATGTGCCGCTTCTGCTGGGCGGCCTACGCGATGGCGCCGCAGGTGCGCGTGACGGCCGACCACATCCTGGCCATCGCGCAGCGAAATCGGCCGCTCACATCGCGCGTGGGGCTCATCGCCACCGCGGTCGCGGACCATCCGGAGATCCTGCCGATCCTGCGCGGGCTGGCCGCGATGGACTACCACATCGCGCTCTCGTCCGTGAAGATCGACGCCGTCTCCGAGGAGATCATCGGAATCCTGGCGCAGCAGGGCGAGCGGCACCTGGCCATCGCGCCCGAGGCCGGGAACGAGACGCTGCGGCGCGCCATCAACAAGAAGGTGACGGACGAGATGCTGCGCGAGAAGGTGCGCATCATCGCGGCCGCGGGCATCACGAACCTCAAGCTCTACCTGCAGGTGGGACTTCCGGGCGAGACCGAGCAGGACGTGGACGACCTCGTCACGATGGTCGACACGCTCCGCCTGATCGTGCTCGAGGAAGGGCGCAAGCGCGGCCAGGTGGCCACGCTCATTCCCACCGTGAACTGCTTCATTCCGAAGCCGCAGACGCCGTTCGAGACCGAGTCGCTGGACGATCCCATCGAGCTCGACCGCAAGCTCAAGAAGCTCGACGCGGCCTTCCGCAAGATGCCCAACGTGACGTTCCGCGGCATGCCCGTGAACGAGGCGATCTGGGAGGCGTACCTCGCCAAGATGGGCCTCGAGTCGGGGCCGATCCTGCGCCAGGCGGCGGCCGGCGTGCCGGTGCGCCGGCTCGTGCGCGAGCATCGCGACGTGATCATGGCCGTGGCCCGCCCTGGGGCGGCCGCCGCCGATGCCGCCAAGCGCGGCGTCTTCGATCCGCAGTCGCGTCAGGAATCTCCCTGGGGCTTCATCTCCAAGTCGTGACCAGACGGGCGATAAGGGCCCGCTGGCGGCGTTGTCGTTCGGTCGGCTTCGCTCGACGTAGCTCCGCTACGCCTTCACTCGCCTTCCTCCTCCGCCTTGCCACCGAACCCTTCTCCCCCGTCTGGCGGTCAGCGCGCGCCGCATACTCACGGGTCGTATGAAGCTGACCTCGGGGATGCGCCTCGGGCCTTATGAAGTGATCGACGCCCTCGGCGCGGGAGGGATGGGCGAGGTCTACCGTGCGCGCGATACGCGGCTCGGACGAGGGGTCGCGCTGAAGGTGATCCGCTCGCCGGAAGGAGCGGATTCCGAGGCCCGCCGCCGATTCCGCCGCGAGGCCGAGGCCGCGTCGAAGCTGACGCACCCGAACGTCTGCACTCTGTACGACGTCGGTGCGGAAGGGGATGTCGACTACCTGGTGCTCGAGCTGCTCGACGGACCCTCGCTGGCCCAGCGGCTGCTCTCGGGGCCGCTCGCAACGTCGGAGGCGCTTCGCATCGCCATGGAGATCGCGGACGCGTTGACCCAGGCCCACGAGCTCGGCATGGTTCATCGCGACCTGAAGCCTGCGAACGTCGTCCTGACCGCGACGGGCGCCAAGCTCCTCGATTTCGGTCTGGCCCGTCTTCAGGTCGAGCTCGAAGGATCGCGGACGGACACCGCGGAGGGCCCGCTGACGATCGAGGGGGGCGTGCTCGGCACCCCCCCGTACATGTCTCCCGAGCAGGCCACGGGACGCGTCACCGATTTTCGCTCGGACCAGTTCTCCTTCGGTGCGGTGCTCTTCGAAATGCTGACGGGGCGATCCGCATTCGCGCGGGCCAGCCTTGCCGAGACGCTTTCGGCCGTCCTCAACGAGGACCCGCTTGCAACAGACGCGGCACGTGCGGTTCCAGCGCCGCTTCAGCCCCTCCTTCACCGGTTGCTCGCGAAGGAGTCCGCCCGGCGCTTCGCGTCGACCCGCGAGATGGCGCTGGCGCTCCGCGCGCTTCACCGCACGGCCGAGGGAACGCCGACGTCGGTCTTGCCTCGCCCCTTGTCCGCGCCGCGACGCAAGCTCCGGGCGGGTGCGGCCCTGGCCGTCGTCCTCGCCGTCGCGGGCCTCTCGATCTTCGTCCTGCGCGCTCGAGCGAACGCCGCCATCGATTCGATCGCCATCCTGCCGTTCGCGACCTCCGCGCCTGACCCCGACGTGGCGCTTCTCGCCGATGGCGTCACGCAGAGTCTGATCAACGGCCTTGCGGAGCTCCCCGGTCTGCGCGTGATGGCGCTCTCCTCCGTGACCTCGTACAAGGGCAAGGACGCCGACCCGCGCGACGTGGGCCGGGCACTGAACGTGGCCTGCGTGCTGACGGGGCGCTTCGTGCAGCGCGGTGCTGCCGTCTCGATCTCCGTCGCCCTCGCGAATGCCCGTGACGGCAGCCATCTGTGGGGCGATTCCTATGAGCGGCCGGCGGCCGACGTCCTCTCTCTGCAGTCGGAGATCGCGCGCGAGCTCGGAAGAAAGTTGAGAACACGTCTGAGCGGCGTACAGGACCAGCGCCTTGCTCGACCGGCGACGGAAGACCGCGAGGCCTACGTGCTCTTCCTGAAAGGGGCCCGCTTCCGCGAGCTCCGAACGCGTGAGGCGCTCCTCCGGAGCATCGAGATGTTCCGCCAGGCCCTCGACAGGGACTCGGGCTACGCCCGGGCGTGGGCCGGCCTGGCGCTCTCCTACGACGTCCAGGCCTATTCGCGATTCGAGCCCCCGAGGGAGATGTTCAAGAGAGCCCGGGACGCGGCGAACCGTGCGCTCGCGCTCGACCCCGCGCTCTCGGAACCGTGGGCTGTGCTGGGGCACGTCGCATTGCTCGATGAGCACGACGTCCCGAAAGCAGAGACTGGGTTCAAGAAGGCGATCGCGCTGAACCCGAGCGCCCCGGACGCGCATCACTGGTACTCCCATCTCCTGCTGGGGGCCAAGCGGTTCGACGAGTCGCTCGTCGAGAGCAGAAGGGCGCTCGCGCTCGATCCGCTCTCGCTCGTCATGAACATGCATCTCGCCGAGCACTTCTTCTTCACGGGGGATCCTGAAGCGGCGATCTCACAGCTCGGCAGGACGCTGAAGATGGGACCTGGCTTCGGGGTGGCACATGCCTTCCTGGGCAGGGTTCTGGAGAGCGTGGGCCGCCGGACGGAGGCCATCAGCGAGCTCGAAGAGGCCGCGCGGCTGACGCCCGATTCGGGAGACGTCCTCGCGCAGCTCGGTGCCGCTTATGTTCAGGAGGGCCGGCGCCAGGAGGCGGAGTCGATTCTTGCGCGGTGCGACGCTCTCGAGCGCGAGCGCTACCTGTCGCCCATTGCAATGGCCATCCTGTCGGATGCCCTCGGGGACGAAGCCCGCGCCAGGAAAGAGCTCGAGCGCGCCCTGCGGGAGGGTGACCTGACCGATCCCGCGAAGGACGTTCGACTGGGTTCGATGAGGAAGAACCCGCGCTATCGTGACCTCCTGCCCGAGAGCGGCGCGGTCGGGACGGAGCATCAACGTTGATCGCGACAAAGCAGCCCGGTGCATTTGTGATTTGCCTCTCCGTATGAGACGCTGCATCCGGCGCTCACGTTTGTCGATGCGGTTCTCCCGGACCCCGAAGACGCGGCCAGCGCCTGATCGAACGTAAAGGGCTCCAAGAGCCCGGACGGCGGCCTCCCCGGCGACTCCACCGTCCCTTTTCCCGCCGGACTCACGCGACGCTCTTGTCTCCTCATTGAGATCGGTGCGTCCAAGAAAGTAATCGTCCATGTCTTTCACTCAATTCGGTCTCCACGCGGACCTTCTGCGCGGCGTCAAGGATCTCGGCTTCCGCAGCCCCACCCCGATCCAGCTCGACTCCATTCCTCCCGCCATGGCCGGACGCGACGTCCTGGCCTGCGCGATGACGGGGAGCGGCAAGACCGCCGCGTTCGTGCTCCCGATCCTCCATCAGCTCATCGGCAAGCCGCGCGGCAAGACGCGCGCGCTGATCATCACCCCCACGCGCGAGCTGGCCGCCCAGATCGAAGAGCACCTCGCCGCGATGGCCACGCACACCTCGCTCTCCGGCGCGGCCGTGTTCGGCGGCGTGGGCATGGGCCCGCAGGAGCACGCCTTCCGCCGCGGCGCCGACGTCATCATCGCGACGCCCGGCCGCCTGCTCGACCATTTCCGCTTCCCCTACGCCAAGCTCGAGGCGCTCGAGATCCTCGTGCTCGACGAGGCGGACCGCATGCTCGACATGGGGTTCCTGCCCGACATCAAGCGCGTGCTGCGCCACCTGCCGCCGCGCAAGCAGACGCTCTTCTTCTCGGCCACCATGCCGACGCCGATCCTGGCGCTCACGCGTGAGCTGCTGAAGGATCCCGTCACCGTGAATCTCGAGCGGAAGGCCGCCCCCGCGGTCGGCATCACGCAGGCCATCTATCCCGTCCCGCAGAACCTCAAGTCCAAGCTCCTGCTCGAGCTGATGAAGCGCGGCGACATCAAGAACGTGCTGGTCTTCACCCGCACCAAGCACCGGGCGAA
>JBDSFL010000454.1:0-3159 GCA_039919545.1 Thermoanaerobaculia bacterium
GGAGCCATGCACTCGATGCGACACGAGCGAGACCCGCGCGGTGCCCACTCCCCAGGGCCGCGTTCCCCGGGCCACGACGGCCACCGAGTGGGGCCGCAGATCGCGGGAGGCCCAGTCTTTCGTCACCGACCGGAGCTCGTCGGGAGAGGGAGCACGAAAGAGCTGATCCAGTGTGAAGGGCAGCTGCCATCCCTGCGCGGCGACACCTCTGCCATCGAGCATACCGAGCGCCACGCGCGCTCGGAAATGGGATTCGTCGAGCTCGAGACAGCGTGTGTATTCGCGGCGAGCGCCCGCTCGATCTCCCGCCATCACCAGCGCCTCCGCCAGGGCCGCGGCGGCCTCCGGGTCGCGCGGCCGCAGGCGCGCCAGCTCCCCGAGGCAGGCGACACCCAGGGCGATCCGCGACGGGAAGGTTCTGGCAAAAGATTGTGCGACCGCCACGGCCTGTTCCGGCTCGTCGCGCTGCAGGGCGCGTGCGGCTTCGAGCTTCTTCCCCTGGAGCAACAGCTCGCCCGGCAGCACCCGGGACGGCGCGAGGCGTGGAAGCCCCGGGCCGCTCCCGTCAGCGCCCACGCGGAGTGCCGAAACTTCACCCGAGACGGATCGAAGGAAAGTCAGCTGCAGGTCCGGACGTTCCTCGAGAACGAACGTGTCCGCGCCGGCAGGGCGAAGGGGCTGCTCGCCGCGCGCAATCAGAGGACGCACCGTGAGAACTCCGTTCTCGAGCTTGACGATCATTTCATTGCGCGAGCTGTCGCCATAACGCCCCCGAAGCTCATTCAGGTTCAGTGGCGGATTCGTGGAGAGCTGGTAGAGAAGAACGAACATCGCTTTCGGCAAGATATACGTCCAGGAAGCGGGGAAGGTTCCGCGCGAGCGAGCGATTCATGAAGCACGATGCTGCTCCGCGAGCGTGGAAACCCACGCGTGCGGCCCGTGCGCGCGGCCGCGGATCGACCCGCTTTCAGCGAGTCAAGGCAGGCTCGGGCTCGAATTCCGCGGCGTCGAGCGCCACGGCATCCACGCGCCGCTTGCCGGGCGCGTCTTCTACCACGATTCCCCACGGAATCTCCGGGTCGTGCTCGAAGACGCAGAGGCGTCTTTCGGCGACCGCGGTCGTGAGCAGCCGGGTCTTGGCCTCGGTCAGCTCGTGCGGGTACAGGTCGTAGCCCATCACCCAGGGGATCGCCACGTGCGGCGTCATCGGCAGCGTGTCGGCGAAGTAGTAGCCCGCGTGCCCTTCGCTCTCGAGCTCGAAGGATTGGATCGTCTCGTTGTGTCCCTTGATCTTCAGAGCGCGGATTCCTGGAACGATCTCGACGTCGCCCTCGATCGTCTTCCATTTCCCGGCCCGCGCGACCGGCTCGAAATCGTAGGGCCGGTAGCTGGCGCGGTCGCGCGCGTAAGGGTGCCGCGCGTGCTCGAGCTCGCCGGCCTGGATCACGTAGTCCGCGTTGGGGAACGTCGGAACCACCTCGCCCGCCTCGTTCTCAAAGGTTCCTCCGCCGGCATGGTCGAAGTGGAGATGCGAGATGAGGACGAGATCGATCGACTCGGGCGGGACGCCCAGCGCTCGCAGGCGTTCGGGAAGGAGGCCCGTCTCCTCGATGCCGTACATCCCACGCTCCTTGTCGGACCAGCGCGAGCCCATGCCGGTCTCGATGAGCACGTTTTGCTTTCCGGTGCGGATCAAGAGGCAGTTCGTCGTCATCAGGATCCGGTTCTTCTCGTCCGCCGGGGCTTTCTTCTCCCAGAGCACCTTCGGGACGACGCCGAACATCGCGCCACCGTCGAGCCGAAACCTTCCATCGGTCACAATGCGGAGGTCGAAGGCGCCGAACTTCATGAGCCGATTATCCCTCGTCCTGCGCGTTCCCCGGCCGGCGGACGCCGAGGCCCTGGTGGCCTTCAACGTGGCGACCGCGAGCGACTACGGACGGCTCGTCCCCGAGCCCGACGAGGTGCTGACGGACGTCGAGGTGCAGCGCGAGATGCTGGAGGACCTTGACGTGACGACCGGCCCTTCGCTGCTCCTCGCCGCATTCGCCGGCGAGGCCCTCGCGGGCACCGTCACGCTCTTCGCGGTGAGCCTCTTCAAGGTACGGCACGTGGTCGAGCTCGGCATCGCGGTGCATCCCGAGTCCCGGCGTATGGGCGTCGGTCGCGTCCTCCTGGAAGCAGCCATCGCGCACGCCACTGCGCAGCCGCAGCTGGAGAAAATCGTGCTCCGCGTCTTCGCAGAAAACGAACCAGCGATCAGCCTCTATCGCTCCGCAGGCTTCATCGAGGAAGGTCGTCAGAGAAGCCAGTATCTCTTCCGCGACGGTACGAGACACGACGCCATCTGGATGGCAAAGTTCCTGCGCTGACTGGTTCGCCCGTTTGGCTACGTATGGACGCCCGGGGCCTCATGCCCCGTTCTGCCCACGTACTCCACGTACGAGCCGCCGTACAGATGGTGCTCGTCGGTGCCCGTCTCTCCACCCAGCTCGAGCACGCGGTTCGCGAGGCCGCGCAGGAAGGCGCGATCGTGCGAGACGAAGAGCATCGTGCCGCCGAAGTCGCGGAGCGCTTCCACGAGCATCTCCTTCGTGTCGAGGTCGAGGTGGTTCGTGGGCTCGTCCAGGATGAGGAAATTCGGCGGATAGAAGAGCATGCGGGCCAGCACCAGGCGCGACTTCTCGCCACCTGAGAGGAAACGGATGTTCTTCTCGATGTCGTCGGTGTCGAACTGGAAGGCACCCAGCAGCGCCCGCAACGAGCCGACGCTCTCCATCGGGAAGTCCTTCTGGATCTGCTCCCACACGGTCAGCTCGGGGTCGAGCAGGTCGAGCGACTGCTGCGAGAAGTACCCGACCTTCAGGCTCGCTCCCAGCTTCACGTTCCCGCTGTCGGGCTCGAGAACTCCCGCCACCATCTTCAGGAGCGTGGTCTTTCCCGCGCCGTTTCTTCCCATCACGCACCAGCGCTCGCCGCGCCGGATCAGGAAATCGAACTTGTCGTACAGGGTCCGCTTGCCGTAGCTCTTCGAGATGCCGGTCAGGCCAGCCACGTCGTCGCCCGAGCGCGCCACGCGTCGGAAGTCGAACTTCACGACCGAGCGGCGGCGGGGGAGCTCGATCTGCTCGATCTTGTCGAGCTTCTTCACGCGGCTCT
>JBDSFL010000492.1:0-2968 GCA_039919545.1 Thermoanaerobaculia bacterium
GACCATCACGCCAGGCGGACCGACCACGTTCTGCACGGGCGGCAGCGTGACGCTGACGTCCTCCAGCGCAACAGGCAACCAGTGGCTGCTGGCTGGCAACCCGATCGCGGGCGCCACGAACAGCACATACGTCGCAACGGGAGCCGGCAGCTACACGCTGACGGTCACGACAGGCGGCTGCACGAGCGCGGCCTCGGCCGCAACGGTCATCACGGTGAATCCGATTCCCGCGACGCCGACGATCACGGCCGGCGGACCGACCACGTTCTGCACGGGTGGCAGCGTGACGCTGACGTCCTCCAGTGCGACAGGCAACCAGTGGCTTCTGGCCGGTAGCCCGATCGCGGGCGCCACAAACACGACATACGTCGCAACGGGAGCCGGCAGCTACACGCTGACGGTAACGACAGGCGGCTGCACGAGCGCGGCCTCGGCCGCAACGGTCGTCACGGTGAATCCGATTCCAGCGACGCCGACGATCACGGCAGGCGGACCGACGACGTTCTGCACGGGCGGCAGCGTGACGCTGACGTCCTCCAGCGCAACAGGCAACCAGTGGCTGCTGGCTGGTAGCCCGATCGCGGGCGCCACGAACAACACATACGTCGCAACGGGAGCCGGCAGCTACACGCTGACGGTCACGACAGGCGGCTGCACGAGCGCGGCCTCGGCCGCAACGGTCGTGACGGTTAATCCGATTCCAGCGACGCCGACCATCACGGCACCCTCGACCGCAGGGGCGGGGGCGACGAATCTCATCGCGAGCGTTCCCTCTAACGCCGGAGCCACCTACGCATGGACGATCGGCAACGGCACGATCACCGCCGGCCAGGGCACCTCCCAGATCACGTTCACCGCGGGCGCAGTCGGCACGTTGACTCTCGCGGTCATCGAGACGAGCGCGAGCGGCTGTGCCTCGGCGAGGGGAACGAAGAAAATCGTGATCGCTGGCACCCTCTATTACACAGCGGTGCCTTGTCGCCTCCTGGACACGCGTGATCCCAGCGGGCCGCTGGGTGGGCCTGCCATCGGCTCCAACTTGTCCCGTGTCTTCGTGACCGCCGGTGTGTGCAGCATCCCGACGACGGCGCGCGCTCTCTCGGTCAACGTCACCGTCGTGAATACCGGAGCGGCGGGTTATCTCAAGCTGTATCGCGGGGACGGCGCGGTGCCGGCCGACGCCACGGTCATCAGCTACGGCGCGGGAATCACTCGCGCCAACAACGGGCTGGTCCAGATCTCCAGTGACGGCACCGGAACCCTCGGGATCTTCAACGGCACGGCCGTGGCCACGAACGTGATCGTGGACGTGACGGGCTGGTTCGAGTAATCGACCTCGGCGTGTGCCCCCGGGGCGTCCTCGCTTCGGGGTCACACGGTTTGCCGGGCCGTGCGGCTCTCGCGTGATGCGTCGGCGCTTCAGTCGAACGAGCGCGTCCCAGGAGCATGCCGCCGGGTAGATGCCTCGTTTCGTCCGAGGCCCGATCGCGGATCAGGCCAGCTGCTCGGCTCGCCAGCCGGAGATCCCGGTCTCTTCCACGACCCGCGCGGCTGGCATGGGGCCGCGGTTCTTCAGGAACGCGCGGGCCACGGCCGCGAGCGCGGCGCGTGAGGCCAGCACGCTCGGATCGAGCGCCAGCTCCTTGGCCTTGATGTCCCTCTTTTTCTTCAGCTTCTCGATCTCACGCTCGAGCGCGGGGTCGGCCTCCACACGCTCGCCGCGCCTGGGCTCGGGCCATTCGGCGGGCAGGAGCGCGCGCGCTTGCTCGAGCGCCTGCGTGACCCTGCGGGCGAAGGTCGTCGGCAGCGTGCGGGGACCCGGAAACAGCTTGGCGAGATCGAGCTCGCCGCGGGCGGCCGCTCGCGCGCCGTCGAGAAGCCGTTCGTTCGTGAGGATGCGGAACGGCGGACGGTCGAGCTCGCTTGCGCGCTCCTCGCGCGCCTCCCAGAGCGCCCTCACGAAAGCACGTTCGCGCCCCGTCAGCGCATTGGTTCCCTTCAGCCGCCAGTCGGTCTCGGGGTCGCTCTCCCTCGCCGAGAACGGTGCGGCGACGAGCCGGCCGCATTCCTCTGCAACCCAGTCGAGCCGCCCCTTGGCCTCGAGATCCTTGCGTAGGGAATCCGCCAGCTCGCCGAGATAGAGGACGTCGGCCGCCGCATAGGCGCTCATCTCTGGCGAGAGCGGGCGCTCGCTCCAGTCGGCCCTCTGGAACTTCTTGTCGAGCACGATACCGAGCCGCTTCGTGAGAAGCGCCGCCAGCCCGATCTCCGTCTCGCCCAGCAGCTGCGCGGCGATCATCGTGTCGAAGAGCAATCCCGCACGGAAGCCGTAGCCGCGCAGCAGCAGCCGCAGGTCGTAGTCGGCCCCGTGAAGCAGCAGCGGCCGTTCCGCGAGCCGTGCCGTCAGCGGCGCCAGGGGAGATGCTTCCCCTTCGGGCGCGGGGACCGCCAGCGGATCGATCAGGAACGCTTCGCCCGCCACCGCGAGCTGCAGCAGGCACACCTTCTCGAAGTAGTGGTGGAACGAGTCGGCCTCCGTGTCGAGCGCGAGCTCGGCTCCCGGATGCGCGTCGATCCGGGCGAGCAGTGCGACCAAACCGATCTCGTTCGACACCAGCGTGGGAATCGGGGCCGGCAGGCGAGGCGCAGCAGAAGCGTTAGTTTGTTCGGCGGTTTCGGTCTTGGGAGATTCGTTCACGGCAGGGGCGCAAGATAGCACCCACAGCGGCGCCGCCAGGGTTTTTCCTTGACTCCCCTCCGAAGCGCGGCAGATACTTCGAGTGGAAAAAAGTGGGTGTCTGTGGTTGATGGTGGTCTCCGGAGGTTGCCGGAGGTTCTCCAGCATGCACGAAACGCCCTCACAACATGATGGAACGACTTCGCGGAAGCGCAGAAACGACGATCGATGAGAAAGGCCGATTCAAGGTCCCGGCCGTTTTCCGCGAGCCCATCGAAGACACTTTCGGCG
>JBDSFL010000500.1:0-4762 GCA_039919545.1 Thermoanaerobaculia bacterium
CCAGCGTGCAGAGCACCAGCTCGACGAGGCGCGCCACCGAACCGGTGATCAGCAGCTCACGCTCGGCCCCGGCGGTCAGCAGCGCCAGGACCAGCAGGCCGGCCGAGACCCACGGAACCGGGCGAAACGCAGGCATGCGGCGATCTTAATGGCAACATCCATCCGTGACGAAGGAGCGACCCCGAAGCTGGGCCGGGCTGCTGGCCGAGGCGCGCGGCGCGCTGCAGGATCCGCCGTACGCCTCTTACGAGCCCGACGAGCTCCTGGCGCGCGCGACAGATCGGCCGCGCGCCTGGTTCCTTTCGCGTCTGCGGGAGGAGGCTTCCGTAGCGGAGGCCGAGCGCTTTCGCGAGCTGGTTGCGCGCCGCAAGAGCGGCGAACCGCTGCAGTACCTCCTCGGCGCGTGGGAGTTCCTCGGCCGCACCTTCGCGGTGGACCGCCGGGCTCTGATCCCTCGCGGTGAGACAGAGGCCATCGTCGAGCTCACTCGCGATGCGGCGCCGGACGCGCGGTTCATCCTCGACGTCGGGACCGGAAGCGGAATTTTGGCCGTCACGCTCGCGCTCGAGCGGCCGGCAGCGCACGTCGTGGCCCTGGACGTGTCGCCGGACGCGCTCACGCTCACGCGGCAAAACGCGCGCCTCCACGGAGTCGCCTCGCGCGTGCATCCCGTCGCCTCGGACTGGCTTGGCGCCCTGCGCACCGGCCCTGTCTTCGACCTGGTCGTCTCGAATCCGCCTTATGTCCCCGAGGCGGACGCGCCCCACCTCGACAAGACCGTCTCTGCGCACGAACCCTCGATCGCCTTGTTCGGCGGGGACGACGGCCTCCACCCTCTGCGCATCCTGCTCGCTCAGCTCCCTCGCGTCTTGAAGTGCGGCGCGCGCTTCATCTTCGAGTTCGGCTACGGCCAGGCTCGGCTCGTCAGCGACGCGGTCGAGGGTTCCGGCTCCTTCACGCTCGAATCGATCCGGCTCGATCCCGCCGGCATCCCGCGCACCGCCACCGCGATCCGCAGATGACCGGGGCGTTCGGCAGGATCCCCCGTCTCATTCCGCTCGGTAGAATGTAGACTCCGCCCCCTTGGACGCCTTCCTCGTCACCGGTCCTTCCCGCCTCTCCGGCTCGATCCGGATCGGCGGCGCCAAGAACGCCGCCCTGCCCGCCCTCGCCGCCTCCCTGCTCACTGCCGACCCGGTGGTCCTTCACGACCTGCCCGCCGTCGCCGACATCCGCACGATGCAGACGCTGATCCGCGGAATGGGCGTGCGCATCGAGGGAAGCGCGCCCGGGCACGTGACGCTCACGGCGGACGCGGTGACGTCCACCGAGGCCTCTTACGATCTCGTCCGCACCATGCGCGCCTCCATCCTCGTGCTGGGCCCGCTGCTGGCGCGGTTCGGCGAGGCGCACGTCTCGCTGCCCGGGGGCTGCGCCATCGGCGTGCGGCCCGTGGATCTCCACCTGCAGGCGCTGACGAAGATGGGTGCGCGCGTCGCGGTCGAGAAGGGCTACATCCACGCTCACATCTCGCGCATCGGGCCCGAGCAGGGACGGCTGCTGGGCGCGACGATCGCCTTCCCGACACAGACCGTCACGGGAACGGAGAACGTGTTGCTCGCCGCGTCGCTCGCGCGCGGGCGGACCACGATCGAGAACGCAGCGCTCGAGCCCGAGGTCGTCGACCTCGCCGTCCTGCTCACCAGGATGGGCGCGTCGATCACCGGCGCCGGAACGTCCACGATCGTGATCGACGGCGTCGATCGGCTCACGGGCACGAACGGCACGCCGCACGCCATCGTCCCCGATCGCATCGAGACGGGAACCTATCTCGCGGCCGCGGCCATCACCGGCGGCGACGTCACAGCCACGAACGCGCGCCCCGAGCACCTGCACAGTTTTCTCGCGGCGCTCGTCGCCAGCGGCGCCGAGGTCACGTGCGTGAACGACACCATTCGCGTCGTCGGAGCCGAGAGGCCCCGCGCGTTCAGCTTCGAGACGTCTCCGCACCCGGGCTTCCCCACCGACCTGCAGGCGCAGTTCATGGCGGTGATGACGCAGGCGACCGGCGTCTCGCGCATCGTCGAGACGATCTTCGAGAACCGGTTCATGCACGCGGGCGAGCTGCTGCGCCTGGGCGCAGACGTACGAATCGAAGGGAACACCGCCATCGTGCAGGGACCGACGCCGCTCGAGGGAGCGCCCGTCACGGCGTCCGATCTGCGCGCGTCGGCGGCCCTCGTCCTGGCGGGGCTCGCGGCCAAGGGGGAGACCCTGGTGCGCCGCATCTACCATCTCGACCGCGGCTACATGGCCATGGAAACGCGCCTGCAGAGCCTCGGCGCGCGGGTCACGCGGATCACGGGATAATCAAGCGGATGAACGCTTCCGCCTCCCCGGCCGACTGCATCTTCTGCCGCATCGTTCGCAAGGAGGTCCCCGCGACCATCCTCTTCGAAGACGAAGACGCGATCGCGTTTCACGATCTGGCCCCGAAGGCGCCCACGCACCTGCTCGTCGTCCCCAGGAAGCACATCGATCGCCTCGCCACGGCGGAAGACGGCGACACGCCGCTGATCGGCAGGCTCATGAAGACCATCGTCCGCGTTGCGGCCGAGCGCGATCTCCCGGACTTTCGCGTGGTCGTGAACAACGGCGCGGGTGCGGGGCAGAGCGTGTTCCATCTCCATTTCCATCTCCTGGCGGGGGCGTTCACTTGGCCCCCCGGCTGACGAGAGCCGCCGCCCTCTTTTTTTTCGTTCTTCTCTCGGCGCCGGTCTCCAAGGCCGCGACCGAGACCGGCCCGCTGGAGCGTGAGATCGCCGAAAGCGCGCGCGCGGGAAAGTGGAACGAGACGCTCGCTCTCCTCACCACTCTCAATCAGCGCGATGCCCAGCGATATCTGGACGGACGGTTCGACTACCTCACCGCATATGCGCTGGCCGCCACCGGACGGTCCGAAGCGGCCATCCCGCGCTTCGAGCGTTACATCGCCTCGGGCGACCTCTTCGACGTCCCCGCGCGCCTTGCCGCGGGCAGGCTCCGCTTCGCGCGCGGCGACGCGCTCGGCGCGCTCGAGCTGCTCTTCCCGCTGCTGCAGCGAAAGGAGAGCGCGGTGGGCCGCCGCGCGATCCGGATCGCTCTCGACGCCCTGGAGCTGAAGCTCGATGCCGCCGCGCTGCAGCGGCTGGTGGCGGCGCGCCCCACGCTGGCCTCGCGGGAACGCCGCCGCCTGACCGCGCTGCGGGCCGAAGCGCTGGATGTTTCGGGCGCCCGCACGGAAGCGCAGGAGCTGCGCGCGCAGATCCTCTACGAGGCGCGGCGCGACGACGCCGCCGCCATCGTGCTGGCGCGGGAGCTGCGCGACCTGAAACCGGCGGCTCTGCCGGACCGGCTCCTCGGGCTCCTCACCGATACCGCCCGCGCGCAGCGCGACCTCGAGCTGGCCGAGCGGCTCGCGCTGGAACGCGACACCCGCGCGTTCCAGCGCCCCGATCCGATCGAGAGGTGGGCGGCGCGGTTCGACCTGGCGCGGTTGCGAGCCGGGCGCGGCAAGTTCAAGGAGGCCGAAGAGGGTTTCCGCTCGGTGCTCGCGACCCGGCCTGCGATCTTTCTGGCCCCGAAAAAAAAGAAGGACGACTCCTCCGGCACGGCCGCCTTCTTCGCGCGCGTGCGCTTCAACCTCGGGGCGATCCTGGAGAAGCTGGGCGATCAGGACGGCGCCGCGCGCGAGTTCCAGCGCGTGGAGAGCGGACGCGTGGGCCCTGCGGCCCTCGCCACTCTTCAGCGCGCGCGGCTGGAAACTCGCCGAGGGCGCTTCGACGTCGCCGAGAAGCTGCTGGTCCTTTCCACCGTCGCCAAGGAGCCGGGCCGCATCGAAGGGGCTCTCCTCCTGCTCCTCCGCCGCGCCGAAACGGGCGATGCCGCGGGAGCGCGCCGCATGCTGAATCGCATCGAGCTCCTGGCCCGTGCCCGGCGCCTGCCCGAACCGTGGCTCACCGAGCTTCCGTTCTGGCAGGGTCGCGTCGCCGAAGCGGCCGGAAATCTGGAAGGGGCGCTCGCCGGGTATGCCGACCTGCTGGCCGCGCGTCCGTATTCGGCGGCCGGCGAATTCGCGCGCGAGCGGATGGATGCCCTGGACGCGACGGCCCGCACGGCCTACCTGCGACGCTCGCGGATCGTGGGCGAAGAGCTGCTCGCCCACGGCAAGGCGGGTGAGGCCAAGAAGAAGCTGCTTCCCGCCGCGCTCCTCGGGGACGCTCCCGCACGGGATCTCCTGAAGATCGCCTACCAGAAGCTTCCGGCTTACTCCGACATCCTGCTCGCACCCGATCTCCCGGACGAATCGCTCCCCACCCTCTGCGGCGATGCGGGAGCCTGCCGTTTGATCCAGATGGGGCTCGCGACGGAAGCGGAGCCCATCGTGAGAGACGCGCGCCGGCTCGATACCCTGAACGGCTGCATCCTGGCGGCACGGCTCGCCGAGGGGGCGGACGCCGGTCCCGCCGCGCTCGAAGCGGCCGATGCGCTCGACCGGAGAGTGCCCGACGATTTTCTGCTAGACCTCGCCCCGCGCGCCATCGTGCGGGCGCTCGCGCCGCGCCCCTTCGATGCCTTCGTGGCGGAAGCGGCGCGAGAGAGCGGCGTGCCGCGCGACCTCCTCTACTCGGTGATGCGGCAGGAGAGCCGTTTCGATCGCGAGGCCGCGTCTCCGGCCGCCGCCCGCGGGCTGATGCAGCTCACGCTCCCCGCGGCGGGCGAG